>JBHHXX010000004.1:0-58819 GCA_046757245.1 Candidatus Geothermarchaeales archaeon | reverse complement strand
AAAAAGAGGAGGTTCTCGAAGAGGCCAAAAAGCTCAACGTCAAACTGGTGGAGCTTCAGTTTACGGACCTCCTTGGGACAACCAAGAGCTTGACGATCCCGATGGAACAACTGGAAGACGCTCTAAATGAGGGCGTAGGCTTCGACGGCTCCTCCATAGAGGGGTTTGTCAGGATCTATGAGAGCGACATGATCGCCATGCCCGACCCCTCAACCTTCCGCATCCTCCCTTGGCGCACCGGCGAAGGAGGGGAGGCGCGGATCATCTGTGACCTAAAGAGGCCTGGAGGGGCTCCCTTTGAGGGTGATCCAAGATACATCCTAAAGAGGGCTCTGGAGGAACTGAGGAAGGAGGGATTAATCTATAACACTGGACCGGAGTTGGAGTTCTTCCTCTTGAGAACCGATGGGGAACCACAGGTTAGACCCGTACCCCACGATGTTGGCGGCTACTTCGATTTTTCTCCTCGCGATAGGGCCAGCGACATGCGTAGGGACGCCATCTTCACCCTCCAAGAGGTAGGTCTAGACATCGAGATGAGTCATCACGAGGTGGCTCCAGGTCAGCATGAGATCGACTTCAAGTTTGAGGAGGCTCTGATATCCGCGGACAACGTCATGACCTACAAGAACGCGATAAAGGCCATAGCCTTGGCTCACGGCCTCTACGCCACCTTTATGCCCAAACCCTTCTTCGGCGAGAACGGCTCTGGGATGCACACCCATCAAAGCCTCTATGAGATAGACACGGGAAAGAATGCCTTCTATGATCCCGACGATCAATACAACCTATCCCCCCTAGCCTACTACTTCATCGGAGGCCAGCTGGAGCACTCCAGAGAGATGTCCGCGGTCTTAGCCCCCACGACGAACTCCTACAAGCGCTTGGTGCCGGGCTATGAGGCGCCCGTATACATCTGTTGGGGGAGAAGAAATAGATCGGCCCTGATAAGGGTTCCAGAGTATCGTCCGGGAAACGAGGGAGACATCCGCGCCGAGCTGAGGTGTCCAGACCCCTCCTGTAACCCCTATCTAGCCTTCGCCGTGATGTTGAGGGCTGGCCTAGACGGAATAAAGAGGAGGGTTGAGCCCCCCGACCCCGTCGAGGAAGACGTCTACGAGTTCGATGACGAGAAGCTGGCCCAGTTCTACATCAAGACCCTTCCGGGTTCCCTCGAGGAGGCCATCGCCGAGTTTGAGGGGAGTGAGCTGATGAGGGATACGCTTGGTGACTTCGCCTTTGAAAAATACCTGATAGCGAAGAGAAAGGAGTGGAACGAATACAGGATTCAGGTGACCGATTGGGAACTAAGGAAGTATTTGAAGCTATGAAGGAATTTCTCTTTATTTTAAGGGCCTCCTCAGGAGCATGACGCTCACCTCTGACTCCATCACCGTCTCATCCCTCTGATTCCTTACCGCGTCCCTGAATGTGACCACACCCCTGTCGGCCCTCCTCGTCTCCCTCTTCTCCACGACCTCGGTCTCAAGTCTTATCGTGTCCCCCGCTCTGACGGGGGCGGTGAACCTGAGGTTGTTAATCTCCAGGAGGGCTAGGGCCGTCCCGTCGAGCAAGCCCAGCCTCGCCCTCAGACCTTCGGCTATGGCGAGCGTTAAGAGGCCGTGGGCCACCCTCCCCTTGAAGATTTTCTTCTTGGCGAACTCCTCATCGGTGTGGAGAGGGTTGTAGTCCCCCGAGAGGCCGGCGAAGGCGCCTATGTCCGCCTCGGTCACGGTTCTAGCCGGTGTGGTGAAGCGATCCCCCAGGTTTAGATCTTCGAAATATTTCCCCAACCCGAACACCCACTCAAATCCATAGTTCCAGATGAATTGATAAAGGGTTTGTTAATCTTTGGAGCAGTTTTCTTGTTTTTCCAATCCCTCCACTTCTCTGAAAAGCCGTAAAGAACCATACGGACTTCAAAGACCCCCTGACAACCTACCTATCCCGCATAGAGAACTCAAAAAGGGAGAATGTAGTATTCCTCAGCTGGTCCGGGCCCGAGGGGGACCCATAGGGGAAAATCAATCGCTCAATGGAGATGCTCGACTGGCGCCGCTAGCCGCCGAGACCACCTGAGTTCTCAAAATTCTCATTCAAGAAATTTAACGCCGAAGACCATAGGAAGATTATAGAGGCATGGTGAAGGATGGATAAGGGAAACCCCCAGGAGACCGCGGGACCCTCGGATCAAAGGGTTAAACGCCGATCCTTCTTCAGAAAGGCCCTCACACTTCTGCTGGCAGCCGCCGGGGCCTTGACCGGGACATACAGCTATCTACATTTCTCTAGGCCTCCCCCAGGGAGGAGGCGCCCCCAAGGCCAGGTCGCCGAGCTGCCGAAACCCAAGACCCGGGGGGAGAGGTCGGTGGAGGAGGCCTTGGAGAAGAGGAGGTCCATCAGAGAATATGTTAGAGAGCCCCTTGGGGTTGAGGAGGTGTCGCAGCTCCTCTGGGCGGCCCAAGGGATCACAGAGCCCCTGAGGGGGTTTAGGACGGCGCCCTCCGCGGGGGCCACATATCCCCTCGAGACCTACATCGTCGTCAAGAGGAATGGTGTGGTTGGATTTGAACCCGGGGTGTACCACTACGACCCAAGGGGACATACCCTGACCCTGGTGGTGGACGGCGACTTCAGCGAGCAGCTGATGGCTGCGGCCGTTGATCAGGAGTGGGTCTATGAGGCGGCTCTGAACATCGTCATCACAGCCGTCTTTGAGCGCACGACGCAGAGGTATGGGGATAGAGGCGTCCACTACGTCTACATGGAGGCGGGGCACGTGGGTCAGAACGTCTATCTGCAGGCCACGGCCCTAGATCTGGGCACGGTCGTGATCGGTGCCTTCTACGATGAGCGGGTCCGTGAGATTCTCGCGGCCCCGCGGGAGGAGAAACCCCTGTACATAATCCCCATAGGAAAACGGGGTTGAGCCAGCTGGACTCATGGAAAATCCTCTACGGTGTTTTTACGCGGTCGAGTGACTTGGGTTTCGGGTGTTGAGGTCTAGAGGATGGTGGCTCAGAGGTTAAAACGGCCTCTTACACTGTCATTCTTCATCGGCTTGCTCTCGCTGGCCTCCCTCTTCATGATGTGGGGCTTCCCCACCTTCCTCGTCGGGGTTCCGCCATACACGCTTGAAAGTCTAACGGCGAAGGAGTTTAAGGGAGCCTCACCCCTGGGATACAAGCTTGGCTACATAGGTACGCTTCTGATGATCGTGGCGCAGATCTACAGCTTGAGGAAGAGGACGCCGTCAAAGAGCGCTAAGACGCTGGGCGGTGTGAGGCGGTGGCTCCAGATGCACTGCGCCGCGGATCTGGTTGCACCCACCCTGGTGTTGATACACTCGGGTTTCCCCTACGCGTTCAAATATATGAACCCCTTCAGACACATAAACCCGGCTTGGGGGCTGAGAGGACTGATCGGGGTAGCTGGGTTGGCCGCTTGGCTGACGCTTGTGAGCACCCTCAGCGGCTTCTTTGGACGCCACCTATACGCGAGGCTGGACCCGAGGGCGAGGGTGTGGTTTAAGCATTGGCGTCGGGTCCACATCGCCCTCTCAGCCTCCCTCTATGTTACGGGGATTCTTCACTTGGTCATCGTGGTTTGGCTCAAAATCGTCTCAGCCGTGTAGGTGATCCGCGGCTGAGCACCTCCCCCCTTGCATTCAACTTCTCCGTTTACACAAACTCCACGGATTTAAGTGTGGTCCAATATATGGTATGGTTGGAGGCTTTATTGTGAAGTACAACGTGGTCCAAGACTCCTCTCAGAGGGAAGTGGTCATCCATAACCTTTGGTGCCTCGAAACCCCTAAAGAGCTCGCCAGAATGGTTGTCGCAGCCTCCTCCCAGCTCCAGGTCCCCAGGCTCTATTGGTGCAACGGTGTATTGTTCATCAAGACGATTCCCCCCCACCTGTTGACGACGGAGATGGGGGCCAAGGAATACCTCACGGGAAAAATCCATTATAACATCGCCTACGCCTTCATGGAGGAGTTTCAACCCATCGTGAGGCTGGACGGGAGAGAAATCCACGTCCTAAACAGTTCTAAGCTGGAAGAAGATCGAGCCATTTCGAATTGGATCCTAGAGCATAAAAGGTGATGTAGAACGAGAAGACCCAAAGAAAACATATGGGGTGAGGCGACGCTCAAAATAGCGGGAAAAACGAGTAGGCTCCGACATAACACAGAGTCATACCATGTCCCAGTCAGTGGGTCATGGAGCTTTAGACGAAGCAAGGCTCTAAACCCCTGGGTAATATCGTGTTGAAAAACGTTTTGTGTGTAATGATTTAAGATAAATCCAAGATCAATGACGTGAGGTTCATCTATGATTTATGCCAAGAGGGGGGCGCTCTCCACTCAGCGGTTTAATGCCTATATGCGTATCTTTCATGTTGTGGGGGCAACCATGAGTCCTACCTCGTGGATTCTCTCAGCGCACTTGAGGTAGGCCTTCACCGAGGCGATGATTACCCTCTTCTCGATGGTGAGCAATTCGACGCCGACCAGGGAGACACGGGTGAACGCGTCGATTTTGGCGTTTTTCTCTAGGCTTCGATCCAGTACTTTGAGCATGCCTAGGTGATCTGGTGGCACACTTGCGGCCATTGTGGTCACAGAAAGGTAAGATGTATATGTGTTAGTTATATTTAAATATTATTTAAATATACATTAAGTATCTATTAAGTTTATATAAAGATTTTTAAAATATGGTTTAGATAATGATTCAATATGGGGCGCTTCATAGCGGAATATTTGGGGGTGTGCTTCTGGAAGGGGAGGAGTCGGTTTTAAGGGTCTATAGAAGGAGCATTAAGAGCATCTTAGACCTTATCATATTGGTCCTCTTGGAGAGCACCCCCGCCATGGGCGCCTATGACATCATAAGTTCAATACACAACAAATTCAACATCTTGGTCAGCCCGGGCACGATTTACCCCATCTTAAAGATCTTGGAGGAGAGGGGGTTGATAGAGATCGAGTTGAAGGAGAGGAAAAAGGTTTATCGGCTGACCGAGGAGGGTAGGGCCAAGATCGAGGCGCTCATCGAAGAATTCGTAAAAACCCATCAGAAGATATTCAACGTTTTGGGGATAGGTGCCAGAAGAGGGGAGCTGTCTGAAAAAGGCATGCCCTTTTGAACATCGCTTTTGAGGTCATTATCTCTCTGAGCTTTTTGAATAGACCCTTGAAGGTCAGTCAACGGGTTCGACCACAAATTACATCCCTCTGGGCACTATTTGATCTACTGATCTCTCCGAGATTTCGCCGCCAGAAGATCATGGAGGAACAATCGGTGGGGAAATTCGGTCTTATGGGCTATTAATACTCCCGATTGGTCTCTTTAATCGCCGGTGGAGAGATTTTTAACTTAGGACTCTTTTAATTAGCGATGAAAGCTTAATTTTCCATTGAACCCCGAACTGTGAGGGGTGGTCAGAATTGAATGGGGAGAGACTCACCGATTTCATAAAGGACTTTGCTAGACACCGAGGAGCTGAGATGGTCGGCGTGAGCCCGGTGGAGAGATTGAAGAACGCCCCAGAAGGCCATGGGCCCAGCGACATCCATGGAGGGGCGAGGTCTGTGATTTCGATCGCCCTAAGCATCCCTAGGGGGGTGATCCACGCCAACTCCTTGGCTCAGAGTAGGGGAAATAGGTTCTATCAGTACATCTATTTGACGCATGGATACCGCGCGATGAACAATAGGCTTGACCAAATCGCCTTTGAGACGACTAGTCAGCTTGAGGGCATGGGCTATGTGTCCACGCCCATACCGGCCAGCGCACCGTCATCGGGTAAACACCTCAGGGGAGTTTTTTCACATAGGCACGCGGCCGTCGCCGCTGGACTCGGGGAGTTCGGCTGGAACGCCCTCTTCATGGCGCCTGGGCGCGGTCCGTGGGTGAGGTTGGTTACGGTGATTACAGAGGCTGATTTGGCCCCAGACCCCATGTATCAAGGGGAGAAGCTCTGTGACTTCCCCGATTGCAGGGTTTGCGTGGCGGTTTGCCCGATGGAGGCCATACCCGAGGAGGAGGACGTGGAGGTGGAGATCGGGGGACGGGTCTTCCGTTACGCTAGTCTGAACAAGTGGAGGTGTAGAATGGCGGTGACCTTAGCCCCTCCGAGGCTCAGGTGGGAGGAGGATAGAGACTTGGAGATACCCGTGAATCCAAGCCCAGATGACTTCCTCGAGGTCTTGAAGAAGAGCAGCAGGTGGAGCCGCTTCGACTCGATCGGTTCGATGTGTGGGCGCTGCCTCGTCGAGTGTCCCCTTGGAAAAAGAAAGGCCTAGTCGAAGGTTTTCCAACTGCTCCATGGGTTACCTTGGGATGGGCGTTAATCGAGCCGTGTTTTGACGTAGCTCTAGATAGGGGAGCAACCGTCACCCCAGATGGAGGATGTTCGGTTGAAGCACAGTTTAGACCGCTAAACCTTCCCTCTTTTCCCGGTCAATATGGAGGCATACCGCCTGGGGGCATACCGCCTGGCATACCAGGTGGAGGTGTAGGAGGCGTTGGCGGGGCCTTCCCCTTCGTTATCACGTCGTCGACCCTGAGGATGAGGGTCGCCGCCTCCGCTGCCGACTTGATCATCTGTTCCTTCACCAAGGTGGGTTCGAAGACGTTTGTCTTACTCATGTCGCCGACCCTTCCCTCGAAGATGTTGATGCCGGCCCATCTCTCCCCCTTCTCGTGGCTGGCCTTGAGGTCTGTGAGCATGTCGATGGGGTCGAGGCCGCTGTTCTCGGCCAGAGCCCTCGGTATGACTTCGAGGGCGTCAGCGAACCTCATCGCCGCCAGTTGTTTCCTCCCCTTCAGCCCTGCGGCCCACCTCCTTACCTCCATCGCCAACTCCATCTCCGAGGCTCCGCCCCCGGCCACGATCTTGGGCTTCTCTAAGACATCCTTGACCACGCTCATAGAATCGTGGATGGATCGTTCAGCCTCGTCGACGATCTTCTCGGTTCCACCCCTTATGAGGATCGTAACCGATTTGGGGTTCTTGCACCCCTCGACGAAGACCCATTTGTCCTCCCCGACCCTCCTCTCCTCGACCAAGCCGGCAAATCCGAGGGTGTCGGGGGATAAATCCTCGGGCCTGTTGACGATGCGTCCCCCCGTTGCCCTCTCCAGCTTCTCCATGTCGGATTTCTTCACCCTCCTAACGGCTAAGATTCCCTCCTTTGCCAGGAGGTGCTGGGCCACGTCGTCGATGCCCTTCTGGCATAGGAGGACATCGGTCTTGGTCGCCTTGACTCGGTCGACCATTTCCTTGAGGAGGGTTCTTTCTTGGTCGAGGTATGCGGAGATCTGTTCGGGCCTATCGATCCTTATCCGGGCGTCGAACTCCGTTTTCTTTACTTCCATCGCGCTGTTCACCAAGGCTATCTTGGCGTTCACGATGCGCTTGGGCATGCCGGGGTGAACAACCTCCTTGTCGAGGGCTATTCCCTGAATTATCTTGGTGTCCAAGAGCGATTCGCCGGCCTTCTTCTCCACCTTGATGTCGTCTAGGTCGACTTTGTATCCTTCCTTGACCTTCTCAGCGGCTTGTAGCACCGCTTCTATGGCTACATCGGCTAAGTGGGGGCTCTCCTCGGTCACGATCTTGCTGGCCATGGAGGTCATAGCCACCCTTCTCAGGACGTCCTTGTCGGTGGGGTCCACCTTTATGCCGATCTTGTTGAGCACCTTGAGGGCTTTTTCGGTAGCTGCCATAAATCCCTCCAAGATGACCGTTGGATGAACGTTCCCCTCGATAAGCTCTTCCGCCTTGCTCAGAAGCTCGCTGGCCAGGACCACGACGGAGGTGGTTCCATCCCCCGTCTCCTTGTCCTGAGCCTTGGAGATCTCAACCATGATCTTCGCCGCTGGGTGTTGGACCTCCATCTCCTTCAGGATAGTAGCTCCGTCGGCGGTGACCGTGACGTCCCCCAGGGTGTCCACGAGCATCTTGTCCATGCCTCTGGGGCCCAGTGAGCTCTTCACGACCTCTCCGACCAGCTTCGCCGCCAATATGTTGTTCATCTGGGCTTCTCTACCTCGGGTTCTTCCAGCCCCCTCCTTTAGGATGAGAACCGGTATCCGTGCTCCTTCAGCTGACATCTCGAACCACAAAATCTATTCTTGATGGCCCGTATGTTATAAGTCTTCATTTGTTGGGGGCTTCGGGGAACGAGGGGAGAGAGACGAAACCTTTATTGCCCAAGCCTCAAATAGGTTAAAACCAAGGGGGAAAGCGAAGTGGGCATTATCCCCGAGAAGGAGTTTGAGCACATAAGGGAGCACTTCAGCGAAAACCTCAGGGATGATGTTAGGCTAGTGGTTTTCACTCAGGAGCTCGAATGCGAGTTCTGCGGGGAGCTGAAAAGGCTCGCCGAAGGGGTGGCCTCCGCCTCGGATAAGATCAAGGTTGAAGTCTACGACTTCGTGAGGGATGCCGAAAGAGCAAGGGAATTCGGGGTTGAAAGGATACCGGCGGTCGCCGTCATCGGGAAAAGAGACTATGGCATAAGGTTTTATGGTCTACCTTCAGGATACGAATTCACATCCCTCATAGAGGGTATCGTCGATGCCTCAAAGGGGGCCACTCAGCTTTCCAACCCCGTTAAGGAGAAGCTCCAGCGGGTTGACGCGCCGATCCACATCCAGGTCTTCGTCACACCGACTTGCCCCTATTGCACCAGAATGGTCAGGTTAGCCCATCAATTCGCCTTGGAGAGCGACTTCATAAGGGCCGACATGGTGGAGGCCACAGAGTTCCCCCAGCTGGCCTATGAGTACGGTGTCATGGCCGTTCCAAAGACCATAATAAACGAGGGGGTCGAGGTGGTTGGGGCGATGCCCGAGGAGCAATTCATCGAAAGGGTGCTCTCGGCCCTAAAACCGGCCACGACCTAGCATATCATCACGGAGTGGCTGGAAACAGCGTTCGCCTAATGAAGGCAGACTCGGAAATTGGGGCGATAAACGAGGGTTGAGGTACTACGTTTCCGTCAAATTTGGCAAGGACTTCGTCGAGTTGAGGGGAGAGGAGATATTGGTGGGCCTCACCTCAAAGCCGAAGGGGGGAAGGGCGAACAGGGAGCTTGTGAGGAAGTTGGCCAAACACTTCGGAGTGTCGCCCTCACAGATCAGGGTAGTTTCCGGGGCAAAGTCAAGGAGGAAAGTGGTTGAGATACTGAATATAGCTGACGAAGGGCGGTGAAGAGTTGATCCTAATCAAGAATACGGTTTTTCATCTTTTTGCCAAGCGCGCTTTACCGACACTTATTTTGAAAAACACGAAGAAGTCTGCGTCTTGATGGGTTATTGTCCTTAGCGGCCTATCTGTATGATGTCTGATCGAAAGTTAAAGTAAAACATTTATTTATTCATAGCGTTGGCTCTTTCATACAACTCATTTTTGAGGGATCAGTCATACATATGATAGAGTCCATCGACAATGAGGGAGGGACCACGAGTTGATGGGGGAGATTGAGGCGGGAGACATACCGAGGGAACTCTACGAGTTCTTCGAGATAGGGGGCAACATCCTCCTGATCAGGGGGGAGCCGGGCACGGGAAAAACCATCCTGAGCCTGGAGCTACTCCGGCGCTTCGGGGGGGAGAGAAACGGGGTCTATCTGACTACGAGGGTTTCCTCCGACAGGTTGCTCAACCAGTTCCCCTGGCTGAGGGATGTGGTCATGCCGGAGCACGTTCTGGGGGCGACGGACACATCGGGGGGTGAAGGCTCCTTCAGGGTCTCCGACTCCACGATCAGGGAGTTCCCCACCGTCTTGGAGCACTTCTACGAGTTGGCCATAGGCATCGAGAACCCCTTCATCGTGGTGGACAGCTGGTACGCCATCGCCGACGAGCTGGAGCCCGAGCAGATCCGGACGACCATGAAGATCTTGGAGACCCTGGTCACCTCTAAGAGCGCCAGCATCGTCCTCGTGAGCGAGACCACGAAGCAGACCAGCCTAGACTACATGGTGGACGGCGTCGTCACCCTCTACAGGGGGAGAGTTGAAAACAGGCTTTGTAGAGAGGTTGAATTGAACAAGCTGAGGGGCATGTCCACAACCAAAGACCGATACGTATTTACCTTGAAGGATGGAAGATTCAGGTGTTTCCCACTCTTCGCCCCGAAGCCCCCATGGGAGCCCAAGAGGTGGGAGCCGATACCCGACACGGAGACCCACTTCTCCAGCGGAAGCGAAGACCTAGATAAGCTTTTGGGGGGAGGCTTCAGGAGGGGTTCATCAAACCTCTTAGAGATTGGTGAGGGTGTACCAAGAGCGAGGGGAACCATAGGCTTCTCGGTCATCTTTAACATAGTTGCGCAGGGGAAAGGGATGTTCTCCCTCCCGACTCTAGGATTTAGCGTCGAAGATTATAGGAGCCTCATGGTCCCCTATGTAGGCGAAGACCAATTCAAGAAGCATTGCCGTATCGTTGAGTTTATGGAGAAAGTCTCCAATGAGACCAAGCCCTACACAATCGGCTTCGGAGGAGAAGATGCCAATAAGGATCTTGCCTATGGCTTGAGGGAAGTCGAGAAGGAAATCGGTTTCCCCGCCTTCGTCTTCGTTGGACTTGACACGTTGGAGTACGTGTACGGTGCCAAGGATGGGATGAAGGCGTTGACCAAGATAACGATAGAGACGAAGAGGCAAAGAGGATTCAACCTCATCATGGCCTTCCCCGGCCTAGGTTTGACGGAGGAGGCTGCCAGCACGGCCGATGTCCATCTAAAGATCGTTGAAATCGATGGGTCAATATTCCTGTACGGAGTTAAGCCGTGGACGGGGCTATACAACCTCGACAGGGATGTTTCCAGAGGATTCCCACGGGCAAAGCTTACACCCATCGTCTAAGACCAATCGATGGAGCTTTAGGGTTACATCAAAAACCTTAAAGTCTAGGGCTTCGCCACTCGTCATATAAACAACGGTACTAGGGAAGGGGGATCGGGGAGTAAAATCTGTTTTCATCTCTAGGCGAAAGATCGTACGGGAGACGTAAGACATCGAGACTGGTTCGACGCCCCTAAAAATGAAGGTAGAGGTCTCGCCTATGACGACCTCGGCGATTCCCCTCCCGAAGCCCTCGCCATGACTATCTCCACCTTCTCCCCGACGTAACCAAAGACAGGCGTCAAACCAGTATTTGAAAATCGTGGATGCGCTAAAGCCTCAGAGGGAGAGGACCACCTCGAGGACGTCCCTGTGGAGGCTCATTGAAGCTATGTTTCGAGCGGGCAGAGGTAGGTCCACGTTGGCCTTGAGGTATTCGAAGCGACAAGGTGGGAGGCAGGCGTTCAAGTCGTCCGAAGACACGGGTCCCTTCATCTTCGCCTCTACGTAGAGTCTCTTGGGATCGATGAGCTCAACCTTGATGGATGAGGAATCCACCAGGGGGAGGTCGGCCGTGACGATCATCCTGTTCCGCTGTATGTGTATGGTGGTGAGAGGCGTCAGCGACCTCTCCTCGATGTCCTCTAGGAGGGCCCTCATCTCGTAGAATCCGCCCCTGAGCCTTCGGAAGAACTTCTCAACGCTCTCATGGAACTCGTCGAGCCACTCATCAAAGGAAGACAGTTTTTCCACCTCCTAAACGTAGAACCCTACAGGAGCCCTTCCGGTCTGTGCCTGGGCGCCCCGCTGGCTTTTTTGGGTTTCTAAAGCCAGCTGCCTAGCCTTAATCCTAAGCTCAGCGCCCTTCTCGAGGAGCTTTTCCACGTCAAGTTCTGCGTCGATGATGCTACCGATCATCTTCACGATTACGGAGGCGGCCTCGGGGTCGGGGTAGACGGGGTAGCTGTCCACGAGGTAGATGAGGGTTGGGACCTCGCTCTTCAGAGTGTACTGAATGAGGGAGGCGTAGGGACCCGACATCACCCCCGAGAAGATCTGAGCCTCGGGGGCAAAGCTCTTCTTGAGGGACTCATCGGTATAGGCGGCGAAGAGGCGCAGCGTCTCCATCTCCTGTCTCTTAGGATTAGGTAGGCCGGTGGCGGTGATCAGCGAGCTTGCATCCATCTCCTCATAGATCTTCACGGCTAGCGCTGAATAGGCCTGCCAGAAGGCTTGTTCCAAGGGGACCTCGGAGAGGAAGATGGAGATCTTTTCTCCGCCGTAGATGCGGACCGGGGGAAAAGGTCTCCCATCGAAGATGGAGACGATGGGGGGCATCCAGGGAGCCTCGACGAAGCCGATGAGGGGTAGATTCATTTCCTGAATCGTGTGAATGGAGGCGATGAAGCCGATGAGTCCAGTGTCTGGGACCGAGCAGAAGAGGAGTCCGCCCTTGGGGGCCTTCTCCTTCCATACGATCCTCGCTTCTTCCGTGGGCAAGAGTGAAACACCAATGTTAGTTAGATGACGGATAAATTTAGGCTTTGCGTGTTTTTCCCTATCCCACATCTTGGGGCAGAGATGAATCTTGGGTTGAGACGGCCCACCTGACCCCATTTAGTTTATCGTTTACTCGATGAATCCGTACTCAAAGCCCGTGAGCCTTTTTGCTACATTTATCCAACGTAGATAAAGCTTAGTGTCTAGAGGTCGGAGCAACCATCAAGCGTATCTCCTTACATTCATAATCGGTATTATGTTTTGTTAGAACTAGATGGAGCTGGAGAGAGGTGATGTCCCCTTTGGGCGCTGTAAAGGTCGTCGGAATCGATCTAGCTGGTGTGGAATCGAGGGAGACGGGGTTTTGCGCCCTCGAGGACATGAAAGCCAAGACACGCCTAGTTTACACCGATGAGGAAATCGTTCAGTTGTGTGTGGATGAGGAGCCAGAGGTTGTCGCGATAGACGCGCCGCTGGCCCTACCCAAGGGGAGAAAATCCCTGGAAGAGAGAGGCGATGTGCACCTGAGGGAGTGTGACAGGGAGTTGCTGAGGATGAAGATAAGATTTTTCCCGGTAACGCTGGGGCCCATGAGGAAGTTGACGAAGAGGGGGATCGGGCTGAGAGAGAAATTGGAGAGGAGGGGCCTGAAGGTGATCGAGGTCTACCCGGGTGCAGCTCAAGACGTCCTAGGCATCCCGAGGAAGCAGAAGGGGCCGCTCAAGCTTAGGGAGGGATTGGAGAAACTCGGCATAAAGGGTTTATCAGAGGTGGTGAATGACCATGAGTTAGACGCGGTGACATCCGCCCTGGTGGGGAAGATGTACGTGGAGGGAGACTTTCTGGCGATTGGGAACCCCGAGGAGATACTGATGATTCTACCGAAAATAAAAAAGTTGTGAATTCATCACTCTTGTCTTCCTAAGTCTCTTAGCGTTTCTTCTTCATCCTTACCTCGAGAACGCCGTGCCTATAAGCGACCGTGTGGCTTTCGACCCGGGATGGGAGGCTGAGCCTCTTGTAGAAGTTTCCCCCACCCCGGATCTCCAGTCCGTCGTCCAAAAGCTTCACCTTGACTTGTTCTTCTGGGCCCGGCACCTGGGCTATGAGGGTGACCGCCTCCTCCTCCTCATGGATCTCATAGACCCAGCTCTCCTGGGGCGCGGCTATGGGCTTCAACTCCTCCCTAACGGTTCTCCTAGCCTCTCTGAGCCAGTAGACCAGCATGGCGACTGTTACACCAGCGAGGAGGATGCCTAGCAAACCCCTTTGCTCCCGGATGATGAGGCGTAAGAGGAGTCCTATGACAATCAACCCTATGATCAACACAGCTATGGAGACCGCTCTCAAGGCATCCGCATCAGAGGTTCTTCCATATGTTTTCCAGCCCATACTCATTGACCACTTCTTTCGAGGATTTCTTTCCAGAGCTCCGTGAAGCGTGCGAGCTCCTGACCCGCCTTTTCGAACTCGCCCTCAGCCCAGAGGCGCAGGTAGTTTTCTAGGTGTTCGTTGGCCTGTTGAATCAGGTCGCTCAGCGTCATCTCCGGGGGCCTCTCTGGCGGCCTCTCTGGCGGAGGCTTTGCGACACCAGCCAACTGGCTTAGGTAGGCTCTGAAGGCGGCTTCAGCCGTGTCTCCGAGGCCCACAGAGTATTCGCCCGTGAAGGTTGCTCCAACGCAGGCGATGACCCCCAGCTCCGTAACAACGCCTCCAGCCCCAGCCGTATACACCGGGATGAAGTAGACATCGTGGTCCCCAACTCTGTAGAGGATGTTGTCCCCTATCCTGGGCTGTCGGAGTAGAGTCTTCAGTTGGGCGAAGTCTGGGTTTTTCTCTAGGGCCTCCAGAACCGCTGTTGGGCCTAGCAGCTTCGTTTCGGCTTCTAACGGCACCTCGTAAAAGATCGTTTCGCCGAGGTGGTCATAATCGTTACGTACTACCATGTAGCCCGCGAGGTTTCTCCCTTGAGCCCCTCTCATCTCTAGGGATAGGAGGCCGAGGAACTCTATTTGATCGAAGCCCGGAGGTTGAGCCATTATGTAGTAGGTGTCTAGGCCCGGGGGTACCTCGAAGAACTCCTTTCCAACGATGAATGTGGATGGGTCGGTGACGTGGTAATAGTTGTACATGCCGATGCGCCACTCGAATAGCTCCTCAGGATATCTGGTTTGATTTTCCAACCATTCGGGGATCTCGGTGGTGACGTATTCGCTGTAGGTCGCCTTGAAGAGCTCGCTGAAGAAGTCGTTGCCCGTTATGAAGAGCTGGATGTCTCCATCATATATGTCTATGAGGGCGTATCCGACGAGCCTCATCAACGGGTTGTCATGGCTCCACATCACATGTCTCGTCTCGAGGCGGGCAATCAAAGGTATGAGGTAGTAGGTCTGCTCTCCGTCCGTGACCGGGAACATGTCTGTGGATTTACCGTAGAAGTTGTATTGGAAGTAGGGGAAGAGCATCTGCATCCGGTCGTGAACGTCCCTATAACGCATTATGTGGACCGACTGATCGCGAAAAGCTAGGAGAAAGTTGAACTCATAGATCCAGCTCAACGGGGGC
This sequence comes from Candidatus Geothermarchaeales archaeon, assembly GCA_046757245.1. Classification (GTDB taxonomy): domain Archaea; phylum Thermoproteota; class Nitrososphaeria; order Geothermarchaeales; family JAUWBL01; genus JBHHXX01. The sequence goes on along the minus strand of JBHHXX010000004.1, from coordinate 43,896 downwards.
GCGACGTCTAAACCCCCCCTCCCCTCGTAGAAGGCGCCTTCAAGTTCGTCGCTCCTCTCCCGACCCACCGGGTAGGAGGCCCAAGCCTCTGAGAGGAGGCCTCCCTCGCCATAGTAGATTTTCTGCTGCCGGAAGAATTTTTCGGTCTCGACGATCATGCCTTCATGGGCGTCTAGGAGGAAAAATCCCTTCGGTGCGTGGGTGTAGTGTAGGTGAGTGGCGTACCAGCGGTCCTCTGGAAGAACGGTTTCTGGCATAACCGGGCTCAGAGAGGCGCTCCAGTAGATGGATCCATTAAATCGCAGGATATCCGAGTCCGCGAAGTCGAGGTAGGGGATCAGGCCTATTTCGGGCTTCAGCTTGGCAAAGGCCGCACCCCAATCCCATAGGCGTATCCTTTTTAAGAGTTCACCCTGCTCAGCGGTATAGGCACCAATCTGCTCCCTCGGTATGGGGGCTGTGCTAAAGTTGTAGGGAATCTCCTTCACCTGATCCAATTCGGCTAGGTAGCGGTTTACGGCGATCCCTTGGGCGGTGTAGGGGCCCAGCCACTCGATTTTCTTGGCGTCGGCTATGCTGTTGTTGATGGTTACGATGGAGCCTACGAGGAGAATTACCAGCACGACTGGTCCATATCGAACGATTAGGCGGCGAGGAGACGCGAGGAAGCTCATGATTTTATCGGTGTTTTTGAAGTGGTCCCACACCGCCAGCGCCGCAAAGAGTATGCTTAAAGCCGCTAATCCCCCCACCACGTACCTTGTGTTGTAGTCGATGTAGGATGGAAAGAACGCGTTGACCAGCGCCCAGAAAAAGCCCAGGGCGATCAGGGCCTCAATAACCGCCAGTCGCCTGCCTATTCGGATTCGCCCCTCAGCCAATTCTGATATCATAGGTGTTAATATGCGGACCACTTGGGTTAAACCCACTAAGATCAACAAGCGCACCCCGATAACAAAAAGAATCGGGTTGACTAACAGCGTCAAAGCTGGAATGGCAGGTATAACATTCGTTTCCGCATAGGTCATGTCGAAGGGCGGGGTGGTGAACGGTAGCTTGAAAACCCCCCAGATTTGGTCTAGGGATGGGCTCCAGCCTTGAAGCATACCGTAAATTGCCATCCCGAAGAATAAGTTGCTGAAGATCGTAATCCCAAGCAAAACCTTTGTGACCTGCCAGACTAGGAATTTGAACGGCGAGAGCTTGAAGCCTTCGAAATCGATGAATGTAAAGGGGAGCGGCTCCTCAACTTCCCTTGCTCGAATCACGCGTAGAAAATTCCTGAAGAACCACCAAGTGAGGGACCTCCTGCCCCTAAAATCTATCCGTGCGAGAGCGATGGCAGCGAGGATCAGGCCACTGTAGATTTCGAAATAAATGGGCCGAATGAAGAGTTCTCCAAATTCTAGCACATTCAGCCAGAGAGTTAGGAGGGCGCTCCCTGTCATAGAAACGATGAACAATAAAACAATCACTATCAATACCCAAGGCAGGTATCTCTCGTAGCGCCTCGGAGCACGTTCCTCCCAATCACCCGCAAATCGGTGGCTCATCTCACAATAAGCTTGTGAACGGATGTTATTAAACCCATATCACCACTTCAGTTCGCAAAACAATCTTGGAGAGTAAGTAGCCCACGGGCTGGATAAACACCTTGAGGAGTAATCGTTTATCCTTGGATTGTGGTATAGAACAAGTGGATGGACAAATGCTGTTTACGTCATTTCGCTGGGGCCTGCGCTGCTCGTTGGTTATTGATGTCTCGATTGCTTGATGAAACAACCTTTATCTCCATAGACCTTGAAAAAAAATCACTCCTTCAGTGCGTCAACTAAAACCTCCGTTGAACTCTTGAACACATATTTATACCACTAAGTCTCTTGAGTTCTTTCCTTCTCTCTCCCCAAGGGAAAACTAGGAAACATTTTTTCGACAGCTTATCTTTATGAACTATTGTTGTCGAACTGATCCATCGTTTCAGCCTCTGAGTATCTCCAGGCTTCCTCTATTTAACTTATGTTCATTTATACGAGATCGTTGGTTGGTGTAGTTGTATCAACCCTAAAAAACCTTAACTTTAAAGATCGACATCTGTTAGTTGAGAGAGATTTTAAAAATGAGTAGATGGGTGATCGAGCGCTACGTCGTGCCCCTGCTACTGAGGTCGAGATACCTCATAGACGAGGAACTCCTCAGATACCTCGAGGAGGAGCTGGGAAAGATATACGCCCCGGCCGGGGGGATCGGCTGCCGAGACCTCGAGGAGGCGATAAAACGGCAACTGAGAATATATCCCGAGGGCTTCGAGGAAATCATTAGGCAGCTCCTCGAGCGATATGAGAGGATGGGGAAGAGAGGGGTCCTGGGCGTCGCATAACAATCACATCTTCTGAGCCTCAGAAATTGATGAGGTCCTCAAAACTGTCAAAAAAATGCGTTGTTTTGACAAACGAATCCATATCAAGGCGCTACAAATCCTTATAATACGCTTTTAACCTTGGTTTAGACATATGGTTTTGAAGGAGCTCAACGAGCGGAGGAGGCTGGCCCTCATCGAGAACATCTACCGTCTCGACCTCAGGGGCATGGGTTACAAGAGAAGCCTCAGAGTATACCCCCCCGAGGGGAGGCGGTTCACCATCACCAAGAATGGGGTCATAGACATCGCCTTCGACATAAGCCACGCCAGCGACTACAGGGATGACGCCTACAGGTGGTGCTACGTAGACTTCTTCATCACCACCCCCAACATAAACCTCCCAGACCCTCTGAAAGCCACCTTCACAAGGGTGATGGACCCCAAGAGGAGGAGGCTCTACTGGAGGCGTAGGGGACTAGTCCGCATCATAGACATGAATCGAGCCGCCGAACACATCGACAACATCAGGGGCGAGTTGAGCCAGCTCCTGAGGGAGCACTCCGTGATACCAAGGGAGGAAGAGAGGGGTGGTTGAGGCCACCCACTCGTCGCCTCCTCGAAATATCGCCTGAGCCGATTTAGATTTGTCCACTCAGAGGGGTGGATGCGATGGAAGGCCGAGAGGTCCTGAGCAGGGTCGTGGAGAGGATAAGGGGTGAGGGAGGGCTGACCCTTAAGACCCTCTTAGATCTCGTGGACGCCTTCGGCGAGAGGTTTGAGAGAGCTCTTGAGGCCCTCAGGGAGGGCAGGGTGAAGCGATATCGCTTCACACCGGTTCCCTGGGAGGTCCCCTTCGTGGTGGGGTATAGAAAGGAGTACCTGCTGATACCGGAGGCCTTGTACTGCGGTTGTAGGGGGGCCTACTCGAGGGGGAGGAGTGGAGAAATCTGCTACCACCTCTTGGCCTATGGGCTTGGCGAGGCCTTGGGATTAGTCGAAGAGGTGGAGGTGGAGGCTCGTCACTTTGAGGCCATCATAGATGAGCTTAAATATGGGTAGGCGGGCCCATCGTTGTGGGGTTTAAGGATGAGGCTCGAAGATATGTACGCTCTGATGGACATCGTCTTGCTAATCATGATTATCTCAGCGGTTATCCTCATCCTCCTCTACGGATACGTCAAGCGGAGCAAGAAGGCACACCACGAACGTTGACGAAGTCGAGGTCACCTTGATTCCCAACTTCTTCTAGGATACGAGCGACCTGCACCCGCAGCTAGAAGGATGATGCGCCACCTAATGAGAGTAGTTAGGATATTAATGCGGTAGAGCGCATCATTCCTTCCACGTCTTGAAGATTATGAAACATTCGCTCGCCGTGACGCTTGTGAGTTCCTGAGTTTTCATCACCGCATTCCTCAGGCTTTCCGGATCGCCGGTTTCGATCTTTATGAGTATGTCGTTTGCCCCATGAATCTCTTGGATCATGGTAACCATCTCCATCCTCGCCAACTCTTTTGAGACCTCTTCAACCCTTCCATGCTTTACACTTATCAGGACGTAGCCCGCTACCCCTCTGCCGACCGCTCTCTCATCCACTATAGTTGTGTACTTTTTTATGATGCCTGCCCTCCGCATCCTATTCACTCGGACATGGACAGTGGCGTCGGAGACCCCCAGAGTTCTCCCGATCTTCGTGAAGGGCGTCCGAGCGTCCTCTCGAAGGGCTTTGATTATTTCCCTATCGATTCGATCCAGCTCTTGACTCAACGTCATCAGCCATAAATATTTAAGAAATCCTATGTATTTATTAAGAAGTTCATAAATTAAGGCGTGTTGCGTGTTTGAATCGAGGGGGATGACGATAAACTGAAGAAGCCCAGACGGAGCAGAGTAAGGAGGCTTGAGGAGGAGTTAAGGGAGGAGCGCGAAAAGTCCAGCGATTATCTTAACCGCTTGAAATACCTCCAGGCGGACTTCGAGAATTACCGGAAGCGGATGGAGAGGAAAATCCATGAAACGGCTCAGATGAGCAACGAAAAACTGATCGTCAACCTTCTCAGCGTCATAGATGAGCTCGAGTTGGCCCTCCGCTCCGGAAGGGAGACTGAGGATAAGCAGGCCCTCCTTGAAGGCGTCGAAATGACCCTCAGGAAGATGTACGCCACCTTGGAATATGAGGGATTGGCGAAAATAGAGGCTGTTGGAAAACCCTTCAACCCGAAAATGCACGAGATCGTGCTGAAGGTGCCAACGAAAGACTGTGAAGAAGGCGTGGTTATCGAGGAGGTGAGAAAGGGCTTCATGCTCAGGGGCAAGGTCATCAGGCCAAGCATGGTGAAGATTGCCGTAGGGATGGGTGTTAACTCATGAGTGAATCAAAACCTAGGGAGAGGGTGTTGGGGATAGACTTGGGAACCACCAACTCGGCAGCCGCCATCATGGAGGCTGGAAGGCCCGTGATTATACCAAGCGCTGAAGGCCCCACCATCGCCGGCAAAATGTTCCCCTCAGTGGTAGCGTTCACCAAGGATGGCCAACTCCTCGTTGGCGAACCGGCGAAGAGGCAAGCCGTCACAAACCCCGAAGGAACCATTTTCGAGATTAAAAGAAAGATGGGGACCGACCATAAAGTAAAGATTTTCGGCAAAGAATATACTCCACAGCAAATCTCAGCTTTCATATTGCAGAAGATAAAGAGAGACGCGGAGACGTTTCTAGGGGAGAAAATAAAAAAGGCTGTAATAACTGTTCCAGCTCATTTCAACGACAATCAAAGGCAGGCAACTAAAGACGCAGGCGAGATCGCGGGTTTTGAGGTTGCAAGAATCATAAATGAGCCAACAGCCGCCTCCCTGGCGTATGGTCTTGATAAGCTTGAGAAGGAAATGAAGATCATGGTCTTCAGCTTCGGAGGAGGAACAAACGACACAACCATAATGGATTTCGGCGGCGGGATCTTCGAGGTACTGGCCACGAGCGGCGACACAAAGATCGGAGGAACCGACCTAGACAACGCCGTCGTCGAATACCTTCTCAACGAATTTCGTGGTCAGACGGGCATCGATCTCAGCGGCGACAGTGTGGCGATGCGAAGACTCAAGGAGGCGGCTGAAAAGGCGAAGATAGAGCTTTCAACCCTCACGACTACGGACATCGACCTACCCTTCATCGCCTCAGACGGCGGCGGGCCCAAGCACCTGCACATCACGTTGAACAGGGCGAAGCTCGAACAACTGACGCTACCCATCGTTCAAAGGATTAAAGAGCCGATAATGCGAACGCTCTCAGACGCGAAGCTCGAACCAAGGGATATAGACAAGATCATCCTGATCGGCGGCCAAACAAGAATGCCCCTCGTAAGGAAGTTCGTGGAGGAGCTTATGGGTAAAACCGCAGAGCGGGGTGTGGATCCCATGGAGTGCGTTGCAGTCGGCGCGGCCATCCAGGGAGGCGTATTAGCTGGCGAGGTAAAGGATCTACTACTCTTGGATGTGACACCCCTCTCGCTAGGCGTCGAGACCCTGGGCGGCGTCTTCACGAAAATCATAGAGAGGAACACAACGATCCCGACGAAGAGGAGCCAGGTCTTCTCAACTGCGGCCGACTTCCAGACCAGCGTGACCATCCACGTGTTACAAGGCGAAAGATCCATGGCGGCTGATAACATCTCCCTAGGCATGTTTAACCTGACGGGGATACCCCCGGCGCCTAGGGGTGTGCCCCAGATCGAGGTGACCTTCGACATCGACGCCGACGGCATACTAAACGTCTCGGCTAAGGACCTAGCCACTGGAAAGGAGCAGAAGATCACCATTACAGCTTCTACAAAGCTCTCGGAGGAGGAGAAAGAGCGTATGATGAAGGAGGCTGAACAGTTCGCCGAGCAGGATAAAAGGAGGAGGGAGGAGGCCGAGATCCGCAACAACGCCGACTCACTGATCTATACGGCTGAAAAGACAAAGAAGGATCTGGCTGACAAGCTTGGAAAGGAGCAGGTGGAGAGAATAGACAAGGCGGTCGCCGAGCTGAGAGAGACGCTGGGCGGCAAAGACGTTGAGAAGATCAAAACCAAGAACGAGGAGTTAGCGAAGGTTCTGCAAGAAGTGGGAACGGTCGTTTACCAGCAAGCAGCAGCGATGCGAGCAGAGAAGGGGAGATCAGAGCAAGAGAAAGAAGCCAAAGAGAAGGTTGTAGACGCGGAGTATAAAGAAGTCAAAGAAGGGTAACGATTTTCTGCTAGCCTCAGCTGATCATCAATGAGCAATAAGCGGGACTACTACGAAATCCTCGGCGTGCCCAGAAATGCGTCCAAAGAGGATATCAGAAGGGCCTATCGTGAACAGGCTTTAAAATATCATCCCGACCGGAACAAGTCGCCGGGTGCGGCGGAGAGGTTCAAAGAAATCTCTGAGGCATACGCCGTTCTCTCCGATGATGAAAAGCGTAAGCAATACGATCAGATCGGGTACGAAGGGATACATGGAAGATACGGCTACGAGGACATATTTAGGGGTGTCGACTTCGACAGCATCTTCAGGGATTTTGGCTTCGGTGACTTTGACAGCATCTTCGAAATGTTCTTTGGGGCTCAACGGAGACGTGGTCCAAGAAAGGGAGCAGACAGAAGATACGACGTCTTTGTGACCCTTGAAGACGTTGCATCCGGACTCAAGAAGCGGGTTGAGGTGCCCGGCTTCGATGTATGCGGGGTATGTGGGGGCAGCGGAGCCAAGCCCGGGGCTGGCCCTAAGGCTTGCCCAGCATGTAACGGCACAGGCGAAGTAAGGCATTCGAGGAGATTCGGCTTCACGTCCATCACAGAGATCGAAACGTGTAAGACGTGCCGTGGCAAGGGCACGTTGGTTGAGAACCTATGCACCGAGTGTGGAGGCAATGGCGTGATTAAACGTCTCCACACAATAGAGCTGAAGATTCCGGCGGGCATAAAAGACGGGCAAAGCCTGAGGCTGGGCGGGTACGGTGAGCCCGGTGTGAACGGAGGGCCAAGGGGAGACCTCTACGTTGTTGTTCACGTGGAACCCCACCGTCTGTTCAAGAGGAGAGGAGACGACATCCTCTACGAGGCTCGCATAGGTTTCCCCGAGGCGGCGCTGGGAGCCAAGATAAAGGTGCCGACCCTGAGCAGCGAAGTAGAGTTGAAGATTCCAGCTGGAACACAGAGCGGCACCGTCTTCCGGCTGAAGGGGAAGGGTGTGCCTCATCTGAATAGTTGGGGAAGGGGAGACCAACTCGTGAAGGTGCTGGTTCAGACGCCCACCAACTTGACCAAGCGCCAACGGAAACTGATAGAGGAGCTGGCAAGAGATATGAAAAGAGGGCCTTTCTAACATCTCCAGCATCGATGGTCATCTTCTCTCCATCCCAAAAAATGCGCCTTAATAATCCCCGGAGAGGGAACATTAGGTGGATTGAACCAAGGGAAGGATCTGATCAGGGTCTCCCTCGGCACGGCCGCCACCCTGGGCTTGACGAGGTGCAAGCTCGCGGCAAAGCCCACGACGGCCTACCTCATGATGTACAACGAGGATGGTTGCACCGCCAACTGCGCCTTCTGCACCCAGGCGAGGGAGGCGGATTCAGAGATCGATAGGCTCTCGAGGATCGTTTGGCCCCCCTACCCCCTAGGTGAAGTTCTGGAAGCCCTGAGGAGGAGCCACGGGTTCCAGAGGGCTTGCCTCCAGGCCCTAAACTACCCAGGCTTCTTCGAGGACCTCACCTACACGCTGACGAGGCTAAGGGATGAAACCTCCATACCCATCTCCCTCTCGTGTCAGCCCCTAGGAGGGGATCGAATGAGGGAGTTGGAGAGTTTAGGCTTGGACACCGTGGCGATACCCCTCGACGCCGCAACGCCCAAGCTCTTCGACGAGGTCAAGGGCACCTCAGCGGGCGGCCCCTATACCTGGGGGGGACACGTAGAGGCCTTGAAGAAGGCTTTGGGGGTTCTCGGCCCCAGGAGGGTCTACACCCACATCATCATCGGCCTGGGGGAGACGGAGAGGGAGGCCCTAGGCACGATTCAGGGTTTAGTGGACCTGGGAATCATCCCCGGGCTCTTCGCCTTCACACCCCTCCCCGGGACGAGGCTGGAGGGTAGGCGTCCACCATCCATCGACGCCTATCGGAGGGTTCAGCTGGCCCGGTTCCTCATCTTGGAGGGCTCCTCGAGGTTTGAGGAGATGGTCTTTGACGAGAGAGGACGCCTAATGGGGTTCGGGGCAGATGAGGGAGGCGTTAGGGAGGCTCTCTCCTCGGGGCTCCCCTTCATCACCTCGGGTTGCCCAGGCTGCAACAGACCCTACTACAACGAGTCACCCGGGGGACCCTTATACAACTTCCCCTACCCACCCAGTAGAGAAAAGCTGGAGGAGATTGAGAGGGTGCTTCTCCCCTAGCCCTCACGAACGTTTTTATTCGCCTAGGGCCCTTGAAGATATCTATGATCGCTCAGCCCTTCCCCCTCATCTCGGTTTCGGGGGACGCCTACACCCGGGGGCATCAACACGGCGTCCAAGCCAGTGGGCTGATAAGGAGAAACGTGGACTACTACCTCGACCTCTGGCGCACCTACTCAAAGCTGGAGCGGGACTCCGTCTTGGACCAAGCGAGTGAGTTCATCCCGGCGATTGAAAGATACGATGCGGATATCATGGAGGAGATGAGAGGCCTAGCCGACGGCGCGGGGCTATCGCTGGAGGAGGTCGTCGCCCTAAACGCGAGGTATGAGTTTGTCTGGGCCGTGGTGGGAGTGGGACAGGCGGTGGGAGGGGAGTGCACAGCCCTGGCCGCCGCGCCGAAGGCCACCTCGTCAAGGCACACCCTCATAGGGCAGAACTGGGACTATAAGCCCAGGGTTAGGGATCAGTGCATCCTACTAAAAATTGAGCAGGGTGACAAGCCAGACATCCTCATGCACACGGAGGCGGGCGTCATAGGGCAAAAGGGGATGAACTCGGCGGGCATGGGGCTCTGCGTGAACGCCCTAGTCTCGGACCGAGACGGGTTTGAGCCCAAGACCCCCTTCTTTGTCACGTGCCGCAGAGTCCTCAATTCCGAAAGACTTGGAGACGCCGTCGGCGCCGTCCTAGCCGCGGAGAGGGCGGCCTCCGGCAACTTCCTCATAGCCCACGCCGAGGGGGAGATTATTGATCTTGAGGCGGCGCCCTCCGACGTGGGCTTCATGTACCCCAAGGACGGCGTGTTGGCCCACGGCAACAACTTCGTGGAGTTTCTACACTCTGATATAAAGGATACGTTCAAGGCCGTAGTCCCAGACACGCTCATCAGGACCTTCAGGGCTCAGAGGCTCCTCTCCGAGGAGAGAGGGGTCATAAACTTGGAGACCTTTAAGCGGATCCTGAGGGACCACTTCAACTGGCCCAACTCCATCTGCCGGCACCAGGATGAGCGGCTGCCCGTGGATCTAAGAATCGAGACGGTGGCCTCGGTCATCATGGACCTCAACGCGGGGATGTTCTACGTCTCCGACGGGGCTCCCTGTGGGGGGGAGTATAGGGTGCTATCCCTCAAGGCCCCGGGAAAAGGATGATCACGATCATACTTACTCTTGGTGAAGTCGAGGGGCCCTTCAATGCCTAGGGTGTTTATTATGTCCCCTTCTCAAGCCAGCCCCGCCTGGCGATGCCTCCCCGTGGCGCATCCACTTCATCGCGAGCCTCTCATGGCTCTAATGGTATGTAGGAGCATCCTTGATCAAAACCTGTCCTTTCACGGATTCAAAAGTTGCCGATGTCCATCCTCATTAGGTTTAAGTAACACCACTTTCATCTTACATTGCGAATATGGGGGATGCCCATGAAGATCCACTTAACCCTCGGACTGCTTGATCGGCCTGGGCAGTTGTTGAGGGCTTTAGAGCCCATTGCTAAGAACGGGGGGAACATTGTCTCCATAATCCATGAGAGGGAGAAGCTATCCGGTGAATATGTTCCTGTGAGCTTGGTGGTGGATTTCCCGTCTACTGAGAACTTGGAGAGGACCAAGGGGGAGTTGAAGGATTTAGGTATCACGCTGATGAGGTCTGAGGAGATGATCGAGAAATCCACCTTAACCCTGCTTCTCATCGGTAGGTCTGACGTTAAGAGGCTCATCCGGATCATTGAGGGTGAGGAAGCGAAGGTGTTGAACTATGAGGTTTCATCGCCGACCTCGAAGGAGCCTTGCATCAGATTCGACGTCGAGTCGCCCGCTCAAAACGTTGACAAAATCGTGGGGAAACTGAGGGATGTCACGGAGAAAGAGGGCTTGGTTCTGATTCCCCTATGGTGAGGGAGATGAGGGTCATTCTGGTGGGCTTCGGATTCGTTGGGAAAAGCTTCGTTGAGACGATCCATAGGAAAATCGAGATCCTGAAGAGCGTTGATGGAGATTTCAAGTTGGTCGGGGTCTCGGACGTAGAAGGCTACGCATATAACAAGGACGGGTTGGACCTACGAAGGCTCTCCTCGATGAAGAAAATTTCGGAGTACCCTGAGGGCTTCCATAAAGAGGAGTCTTCGGTTGAACTGATCGAGGGGTGTGACGCAGACGTGGTGGTTGAGGCCACCCCCACAAACATAGTGGACGGCGAACCAGGTCTAACGCATATTAGGAGGGCTCTAGCCAGGAACATGCACGTGGTAACATCGAACAAGGGGCCGATGGTCCTAGCGTATCGCGAGCTCACGGATCTGGCGAGGAGGCGAAACCTCGAGCTGAGGTATGAGGCCACGGTCGCCGGGGCGGTGCCCGTCTTCTCCTTGATTAACAGGTGCCTTCAGGGAGACAAGATATCCAGAATCTCGGGCATATTCAATGGAACCACGAACTACATCCTCTCGAAGATGTACTTTGAGGGGACGAGCTTCGAGTTGGCCCTGAAGGAGGCCCAGGAGAGAGGCATCGCCGAGAGGGATCCCACCTATGACATCGAAGCCATAGACCCCGCGTGTAAGATCGTGATTCTGGCCAACGCCTTGATGGGGAGAAACGTTAGGCTTGAGGACGTGAGGAGAATGGGGATAAGTAGGATTAACCCAGAGGCCGTCAACCTGGCGAAAGATTCGGGCTACGCGATAAAGCTCATCGGCGTGATCGATGAAACCTTGGAGGTTGCCCCAAGGCTCATCCCCCTCAACCACCCGCTTTGCGTCCACGGCACGTTGAACGCCGTACACTTTGAAACAGACTTGGCTGGGGAGATAACGATCGTTGGACACGGCGCCGGCATGGAGACGGTTTCCGCGATGGTGAACGACGTGATTTCAATCGGAAGACGCCACATGGCTGGGATGGGTTAGTGGGTTTTCTTCATTCGAACATTTTTGTTATCCAGACCATATCATTGAAGTGGGCGGGGTCTTGAGTACTTTCCACTTCTAAGGGGGCTTGAGCCTATTCGCAAATTCGTTCAAATCTCGAACAACGAACTCACCCGTTCTTTGCTTCTTTCGATCTAGGTAAAAGGATTTTATGCCTATTCTCTGGGGTATTATGTAGTCGAAGGTCCAGTTGTCGCCGACGTGGGCGATTTGTCGCGGTGAGACCTGGAGGATATGGGAGATTTGAGCGTAAAAATCGGTTGTTTTTTTAACCTGATTGAAGTCAGACGTTGAGGAAAATATGTGTTTGAAGTAACCTCTTATCCCCGTCCCCTCAAGCTCGATGTCGAGGAATTCCCTTGGGGAATTCGTGATAATCACCAGCTCATAGCCCTTCAACCTCAATTTTTTAAGTACGGTTGGCACCTCTGGATAAAGTTTTATCTCGGATTTAAAGCGATTTAACAGGGTCTTCCAATCCTCGTTTAGACCGAATCTCCTCAACCAATACTTGACGTCGTACCACTCCAGCCTTTCCATCCCCACCTTATCGTATTCATTCTTGACGAGTCTCTGCGCCTCATCTAACGATGTTCCCTCCTTTTCAGCGTAAAGCCCGGGGATGCCGTTATACCACACCGAATCGACGAATTCATCGTCTATCAGCGTGCCGTCCAAGTCGAAAGATACCACCTTTATTTGCCCCATCTTCACTTCTCCATCAACGAGGTGATTATTTCTTCTATCGCCTCACGATATATGGTTTCAGCGATCTTCTCATAGCCACTCGTGTTCAAATGTAAGCCGTCATTGGAGTATTCCTTGAGCAACCTATGGGTTTGAGGATCGGAGGTTGCGGTGAAGAGGTCTACACAGGCCATTTCCCTCTTGAGGCAGTATTCCTTAACTAGTTTATTCAACTCCATCCGAGGCTGAATATAGGGGTCAAACCCCAGTATTGAGGGTACCGCGCACGCTATGGGCTCCACCCCATTCTCCCTAGCATCCACATACATATCCCTCAGGTTGTTAAAGACGTCTATAGGGGGTACGCCCCATCCGATGTCGTTGGAGCCCCCCAAGATTATCACATAGCTCGGCTTCAAGTCGATCACATCCCGTTTAAATCGTATAAGCATGTAGCTCGTCAAGTCTCCATTGACGCCCTTGTTGTGAATCTGCACGCTTAAAGCATCCGACCGTCCCCATCTTTTCAACGTATCTTCTATCATTTGCTCCAAAAAGCGGGTGTACGGGGTTGTCTCCGGCCAAGGTGAATTCGGGGTGGGGGACTGAAACCCCACCGTTAGGCTGTCCCCAAACGCCACCAAAATCAAGGTCTTCCTCATTTCAGAGCCATAACCCCGCTTTACTTTTAAGGATTAAAAGGTCTTAAGGCGTTCTCAGCGTTTAGGTGCCTTTTCTCTCTGAAATCTCTTCGGTTAACCTCTTGCAGTTTTTCAGGGCCTCCCTAACCTTTGGGTAAACCTTCTTCGCTGCCTCCTCGTGTTCTTCAAGGGGGTACTCATAGGGGTATCGAAACCTAGGTCTCCCCCTGGCTAGGCTGTCGGTGACCTCGGCTATGGCCTCCACCTCCCCTCTAAACCACTCTGGAAATTTCTCTTCGATCTGGATGAGGAAGCGTCCAACTCCGTGCATCTTAGGGTAGTCTATCCCATATGCTATTAAGACCGCCTTCACCATGTACTCGGTGCATTCCTGGAAATATTTTAGGGCTCCGGCGTAGTCTCCGCTTTTAAGGCTTCTCGATCCATTCTTAAACTCCCTTTCTGCGCTTTTGATGGCTTCGTCAGCCCTCCTCCTGATATCGTTCATGAGGATCCCTTAGAGCGATTTTACGGGTTCACCTGCAAACATGTCTGACTTTAAAGACCAAAACCACGTCCTGTCGGCGTACTCGATCCTCGTGGCGCCCAGCGCGTTAAGCCTTTCTCGGAGCCTAGCCAAGAAACCCTTGAAGAAGCCCTCTTTATCGTAGAGGATGGCCCTGTGGGGGAGCATGTCTAGGTAAGCTGGGTGAAACCCCATTGAGTAGCCTTTCCTCAGGGGGACTGTGGTTACATCGGGGTATCCATAGAAGCCGTGTGACCTCAGCCAGCGGTCGCTGGCCCTATACCCTAGGGTTGATCTGAACCTTTTAAAGACGCTCTCCTCCCTTTCCCATGGGCCTTCAACGCTGTCCTCAACGATGTATAGCAGGTCGATGTCGCTTTTGCCCGGTTCAAAGTCGTCTCTCACCGACGAGCCGTAGAGGACAAACGAAACCAGTTCGTCGCCATACTCATCGTGAAACAGGTCTAAGAGCCCCTTGAGGGACACCCTCATCCAATCATACCTTATCTTGAGGAATTCCCCCTCGTTGATCCACCTCAACGGGTTGTGTTCGAGGTCTAGGAATCTCATGAGGATTTTGAAGCCCCTATCGCTAACCGCGTATGTGCCACCGACTTTTGTGATCAGGCCGGCGGCCTCCAGCTCCTTCAACCTCTTGGTTAGGGTTCTCGTGTTAGGGACAATTTTATTTAGGTCTTTAAACCTGGCGTCACCCACAGAGAGTCTTTGCAAGAGGTTCATGGCGCCCTTGGCTGATAGGAGGTTGAGATCGATCATACTGTACCAAAGTAAAGCATTCATCCTTAATAAGGTTTGTTCACCGCTCGGGCGCCTTAATTCGGTAGTGCAAGAGCCTCAAGTCGAATTCTCCGACCGCGTTATATCTGCCTCCATGAAGGAAAATGGCATAACCAAAATATACGCAATAAACCCATGTTACTGGGTCTCGTAGTGCCGTCACTAAAATCCGTAACACTAACCGTTGTTGAAGAGCTATTAGATAAAGCTCAAAATCTGATTTTCTGGTGGGCCCGCTGGGATTCGAACCCAGGATCTTCGGCTTAGAAGGCCGACGCCTTATCCAGGCTAGGCCACGGGCCCGTCTCAAATCGTATAGGGTGTCTCTACCTCATAAACTTAATTCCTGGTGTTATGAGCCTCCAGTTCACCCACGCTCTTGATCGCTTCGGCTTGCGCCACCATTTTAAAGCCTGATGATGACGGGTTCTACTTTTTCCTCTGTAACTATTAATAGGCCAACGGTGGGCCTCACCAGCAGGGGTGGCAGCGGGTTCGTGGGGCTCCCGGGATTGATGAACCACACGCCTCCCCTCTTCTTCAGGAACGGCTTGTGGGTGTGGCCGAAGACCAAGATGTCGAAGTCGTTTTCCCTCGCAATCCGCTCCCTTCGCCCCATCCCCCATAGGCCAGCGTCGTGAACCACTCCTATGTTCCACCCGTGGACTCTAATTGAGTTTATCTCTTGAAGCTCACCCCTAACCTCGGGGGGGTCCATGTTTCCATAAACCGTTACCACGGGCGCTATCTCTCTGAGCTCCTCCAAGACCTCGAGCTGAACCAAGTCCCCTGCGTGGATGATTAAGTCCACATCCTTGAAGACCTCAAAGACCCGGCGGGGGATACCAGCGTCTCCTGAAACGTGGGTGTCTGAAATCATCCCTATGATCTTCATGCCAGGGCTTTTCTTGATTTGGGGCGGCTCCTCAAAGATTGGAGGCATACCCCAAAGGGAGTAGAGCAATACACCACCAATCATCGACAAAACCAAAGCAAAAATTAAAACCTTGAGGACGCTCAACTAATCATCCCGGGGTCTAAGCCCTTCTTAGGGTTCTTCGATACACATACCTTGCGATGGGATAGAGGGGGGTGGGTATGTACCTACCCATCATACCAACCACCCCCCCACTCCTTTGAAACTTTATTCTAACCGACTCAACCCGTTCCCCGACAACTTCAGGGTGGATACTTCCCAACCCACATTTCTCCGCTAGAACCAGATGTTTGATGTCTGAGGGTTTAAAACCCATTACTTTTGCCAAGACCGCATCCGTCGAAACGGGGTTTCGCCCACATAGGAACACACCCAACCTCCTAAGCCTACCTCGAACCACGCCTTCCATGCCAACCACCCCATCGACGAGGCAGAGATCGGGTTGAATGACTCTGTTGAGGTCTACTATGACCCGATCGATGGACCCATGATACGCCGCTTTGTTCTTCTCTGGGAGGCATCCAAACTGATTCTTCATGACGCCGGTGATCCCAGTCAATCCATGGGTTTTGGGCTTTGCAACCGATATGAAGTGTTTTCGCTGAAGCAAGATCTTAGGTATTTTAAGCTCTCTGAAATACAACCCTTTGAAGGGTATGATGGTGGTGGGCGCTTTGCTTAGATTGATGAGGGAGACGTCGCGGCCCCGCGAGCGATATTCATCCTCCAGTTGAAAATACCCAAGGGTCTCAAAGGCTTTCTCGATGGATTTCCCTTGGCTATCGGATTCCACCACACCGATTACGGCGTCCTCATCCTCTCTGAGGATCTCGTCTATAATCGCTCGAACGACTTGAATACTTGTGTTAGCGCCTCCAGACGCGTCAACCTCCGTGCAGATATTAGGCTTAATAAAAATGGGGGCGCCTGGAAGACGTAGGCCACCGACTAATCCAATGCACCGCCTAAGGGCTTCAACGATAACGTCGACCTTCACGAGCGATACGATGGACAAAGCGCTTCCGATCCCTATGTATCTTTGATCCACAATTTAACTTTTCTCAATTGCTTTGAACCTAAAAAATTCGCTTAACCGCCTTTCAACGCGTTATTCACCTCGCCTTCTCTCTTCGTAGAGCTCATCTAACGCCTCTTTAAAGTTTGAAGAGACACGCATGCCTCCTTTAGTAAGTCAGGCCTCTTAACCCTTCACTGCATGGTGAGACGATGTATAGTTTCGTCGAAGTCCGCCTTGTGGCTGAACTTGATCTGGGGTTTGGAGGTTCATACTACGTTTGATCGTATGGGTTTGAGGAAAAAAGCCTTGGGTCTCTCCGAGGATAACTAGGGCGGTTTGAGCATCCCCCTGATTTCGAGGTCGTCCCTTCCTTCACGATGATTCGAGGAATGATTGCTTCAACAGGTCTCTGAGCTTCCTGAAGTCTTCCTCCATGGTTTCTCTGAGTTGAAACCTATACAAGGCCGCCGCGGGGTGATACGATGGAACGATCCTCAAGGCACCCTTGATGAAAACCTTTCCATGAACCCTCCCGATTCTATCGGGCTTGAACCCATACCTTCCCAGAATATAAGATGATGCGGTGTCACCCAGGGTGCAGATGACCCTCGGCTTAATGATCTCGACCTGTCTATCTAAGTAGGGGGCGCAGGCAGAAACCTCCTCGGCCCTCGGCCTCCTATCCTTGCCCAAGGGGGAGGTAGGCCGACACTTCAACACGTTCCCGATGAAGACCCTCCCCCTCTCGACGCCAACGCCATCCAACAGTTCATCGAGGAGGCTTCCAGCCCTACCGACGAAGGGTCTCCCCTGCAGGTCCTCCTGCCTACCAGGTGCCTCACCGATGAACATGATGTCAGCGTCGGCGGGTCCCTCACCTGGAACAACGTTTGTCCTCGTCTTGGAGAGGTCGCATTTCCTACATCGAGTGATCACACCGCGAAGCGCGGCGAGCTCCTCGGAGTCCATCACAACCATCTATTTTTCACAAATGTTTTTTATACGTATTGCCTTGGAGTTTATATGGGTGCCGAATAACCGGTGGAAGGAGGTTTCAACCATGCAGGGGGAGAAAGTAGTCATCCTTATGGGCTCTCGAAAAGACTTAGAGTTTGCATCGCCCATGGGCCGCCTATTAGAGGAGTTCGGCGTGGACTATGAGTACCGAGTGGCCTCAGCCCACAAAACGCCGAGGAGAGTCTTAAAAATCATCGAGGAATACGAGGGAAGCGAGGATAAGATCGTCTACATCACGGTCGCCGGCTTATCCGACGCCCTCTCCGGCGTCGTCGCTGGCTACGCAGGGAGACACCCCGTCATAGCCTGCCCCCCTGACCCGGAGAGACATGACGGCGCCAAGGTCCTCTCCACATTGGACACCCCGGTCGGCGTCCCAGTCTCCCTCGTCCTTAGGCCGGAGAACGCCGTCTTACACGCCCTGAGGATCATGAGTTTGGGAAACCCAGAGTTGTCTCAGAAGGTTCTCCGGTACCAAAGGAGGATGGCGGAGAAGGTCGAGGGGGATGACCGAGAAATCAAGAATAAGAGGGTCTCTGAGTTGTGAGACTCATCGGAGGTTAGATGATGGTCCAAGAAGTTGTCCTGAAGTCAGACCTGCCGTACAGGCTCTTGAAGAGGGGGAAGGTGAGGGACGTTTGGGAGGTCGATGACGACCTCATCATATTCTCCACTGATAGGGTTTCCGCCTTCGACGTCAACCTACCCAGCGGCATACCCCACAAGGGCGCGGCCCTCCACAAGCTCTCGGTCCACTGGTTTGAGAGGACGAGGAGCGTTTTCCCCAACCACTACATCGAGTCCCTCGATGAGAGAACCATGAGGGTCCTGAAGGCGCAGCGCATCGACATCGAGTGGGTGATCAGGAGCCACCTCTACGGTCACGCCTGGAGGGCCTACAAGGAAGGTGTGAGGGTCATCAGCGGCATCAAGCTACCGGATGGGCTAGTCCAAGCTGAGGAACTCCCAGAGGTGATCTTGACGCCGACGACGAAGGCCGATGTCGGTCACGACGTGGAGATAACGAGGAGGGAAGCGATCGAGAGAAAGCTGGTTACCGCTGAGGAATGGCGGGTGCTCGAGGAGGCCACCTTCAAGCTCTTCGAGTTTTACAGCAGGGAGGCCGCCTCAAGGGGGATCATCATACCCGACTTCAAGCTGGAGTATGGGAGAGTGGGCGGGGAGCTCATCCAAATCGATGAGCCCCCGACCCACGACTCGGCGAGGTTCTGGGCTGTGAAATATTATAGGGTTGGGGCGGAGCAGGAGGGACACTGTTTGGACAAGGAGTTCTTGAGAGAGTATCTGAGGAGGACGGGGTTCACCGGCGAGGGCGAGGCGTCGAAGCTTCCGCCCCTGGTGGTTGAGGAGGTCTCCAAGCGATGCGTGGGGGCCTACGAGGTCTTGACCGGCCGGAGCAGGATAGAGGATCTGGAGTTGAGAACCGTGGACCAGCTGATGAGGGAGTTGTCCTAGATGGGTGGGGAGCGAGAGGGATACCGGTCCCCCTTCAGTTGGAGGTATGGGAGCCCGGAGATGAGGAGGATCTTCTCCGATAGGAGCTACAGGGCGCTCTGGAGGAGGATATGGGTCCATCTGGCCGAGGCTCAGGCCGAGTATGGCCTCGTCACCCAAGAGGAAGTGGACGACCTGAGGTCGAAGATGGGGGCTGAGCACATCGACCTAGAGAGGGCCCGGGAGATCGAGAGGGAGATCAGACACAACGTGATGGCTGAGATCAGGGCCTACGCGGAGCAGTGCCCGGTGGGCGGGGGCAAGATCCACCTCGGGGCTACCTCAAACGACATCATGGATAACGCCGACGTCCTGAGGATGAGGGAGGCCCTCGACATAATCCTCACGAGGCTTGTCAACTGCTTGGACTCCGCCTCCAAGAACGTGAGGAAATACAGAGATCTGACGTGCATGGGATGGACCCACCTACAGCCCGCCGAGCCCACCACCCTCGGCTATAGGTTCGCCAACTACGCCCAGGACCTCGTGCTGGACGTCCGAGGCGTAGAGAATCTCATCGAGGACTTCATGAGGGGGAAAGGCATCAAAGGGGCGGTCGGGACCTCCGCCAGCTTCCAGAGGATGTTGGGGGACAAAGGTAAGCCCATGGATCTGGAGGGGAGGGTGATGGAAAAACTCGGTTTGGAGGCATACCCCGTCTCCACCCAGACCTATCCGAGGAAGCTCGACTACCTAATCCTCTCCGTGCTGGCGAGCGTCGCCCAGAGCACCCATAGATTCGGCGTGGACCTGAGGCACCTACAGTCACCGGTTTACGGGGAGCTCTCCGAACCCATCAAGGAGGGGCAGGTGGGCTCCTCCACCATGCCCTTCAAGCGCAACCCCGTAACGGCGGAGAGGATGTGCTCTTTGGCGAGGTACGTCAGCGTCCTATCGGGGGTCATGTGGGAGAACGCCGCCCAGACCATCTTCGAGAGGACCTTGGACGACTCGGCGAACAGGAGGGTGGTGATCCCCGAGGCCTTCTTGGCCACCGATGAGTGTCTGAGGCTCTACGACAAGATCATGAGGGGCCTAAGGGTCTACCCGGCCTCGATGAGAAAAAACCTGGAGAAATATGGGCCCTTCGCTGGCACTGAGGCCCTGCTGATGGCGCTGGTGGAGAGGGGGGAGGATAGACAGAGGATGCATGAGAGGCTGAGGGAGCACTCCTTCAAGGCCTGGGAGAGGGTCTCGGAGGGAGAGGAAAACCCCCTACCCGAGATGCTTAAGGGGGACCCCCTGATCAGCTCCAAGCTTAGCCTCGAGGAGATCGACGGGTTGCTGGATCCATCCAACTATGTTGGGGATGCACCGGAGCGCTGCGACAGGTTTCTCGATGAATTCGTGGACCCGATACTCTCAAAGTACGAGGATAGGGTCGGCAGGAGGGTTGAAGTCGAGTTTTAATTTTTTATTTTTTTATACCAGTGATCTATTATGAGGCCAAGGGAGCGTTGCGGCATCGTCGGAGCCTATTCCCTCGGCGAATGCAACATCCTCTCGATTCTCATCAATGGGTCTAGGGGTCTCCAACACAGGGGTCAGGAGTCGTGGGGGATCGCCGTCGGAGACAAGCTCTACAAGGATCTGGGGCTGGTTCCCGAGGTCTATGAAGAAACTCTCCACATCCTCGAGAAGATGAGGGGAAGGGTCGGTATAGGCCACGTGAGGTATTCGACGAAGGGTAGGACCACGGTGGAGAACGCTCACCCCATCGAGATAAGGTCCTCCAAGATGTTCTTCATGGCCCACAACGGAACCATCTCCAACGTGGAGGAGTTGTCAAGAAGCGTCAGGGATGGGGGATACGACGCCCCCGAGCACGCCACCGATACGGAGCTGATGGGGCTGAGGCTCTCCCAGATCCTCGAGAGGAGAGGTGACTGGTTCGAGGCTTTCCAGCTGATCCATAAGGAGCTGAATGGCTCATATTCACTCGTCATCCTGACGGACTCGGAAGAACTCGTGGCAGCTCGGGATGGGAGGGGGTTTAGGCCTCTATGCCTGGGGTGGCACGAGGAATCCAAATCCTATGTGATCGTGTCGGAGAGTTGCGCCCTCGACTACCTCCACGCGGAGTTCATGAGGGACATCGAGCCTGGGGAAATCATAAAGATAGATGGGGGCGGCCTGCAGTCCCATCGTTTCTCGGAGGCTGGGAGGCACGCCCACTGCCCCTTTGAGTATACGTACTTCGCCCACCCCAGCTCCTACATTGAGGGTAGAAGCGTCTATCAGGCGAGGAAGAACATCGGTAGGGAGCTCGCTAGAAAGTATAAAGGCGATATCGAGGGGGATATTACTATCCCGATACCGGATTCAGCCCGCCCCGGCGCCCTCGGCTTCTCCGAGGAGTCGGGTGTTCCTTTCGAGGAGGGCCTCATGAAGGATCGATATCGAAGGAAGGGTAGTCTGAGGAGTTTCATCGAGCCCGGGAGGAGGGTCGAGATCGTCAGGGAGATGATCCCCATAAGATCCGCCATAGAGGGGAGGGACGTGGTGGTCATTGATGACAGCATAGTTAGGGGAACAACCTCAAGGGAGGTCGTACGCAGACTGAAGGACTCCGGTGCGAAGAAGATCCAGTGGTATGTGATATTCCCCCCCATCGCTTACCCATGCTACATGGGGATCGACTTCCCAACCCGTGAGGAGTTGTTGGTCCCGAGGATCTGCGAGGGAAACCTCGACCTAGGCGAGGTCAACGAGCAGGCGGCCGATCACCTGGGTGTTGATTTCTTGGGCTACAACGATGTGGAGGGGTTGAGCAGGGGTATAGATCTACCTAAGAGCGAGCTTTGTCTGGCCTGTACCACCGGCGACTATAGTTGCCTGAGGCAAAAGCCGAGGTTTAAGACGAGGGAGGAGATGAAGGGTAGCTAATGACAGGCGTACTCGAAAATTATTCCTTCGACGAGGGGAGGAGAGTCCCATGAAGCGCACCTTGGGGGTTCTGGCCTCGGGGAGGGGCAGCGGCTTCCAATCCATCATCGACCACCTGAGGCTGGGGGTTCTTCAGAACGTTGAAATAGGCGTCTTGATCTGTAACAAGGCCGACGCCTACGCGCTGGTGAGGGCTGAGCAGCACGGGGTCGATGGGAGGTTCATCGACCATAGGGGGAAGGAGAGGGAGGCCTTCGACAGGGAGGTGGTCGGCGTCCTCAGGGATTATGGCGTGGACATCGTGGTCTTAGCCGGCTTCATGAGGATACTCAGTCCCTACTTCGTCGACGAGTATAGGTGGAGGATCATGAACATCCACCCAGGCGACCCCATAAAGTATGGTGGCAAAGGGATGATCGGCGAGAAGGTCCACGAGGCGGTTATCAGGGCTGGGGAAGGGGAGACCTGTTGCGTCGTCCACTTCGTTGACTATGGGGTTGACACCGGACCCATCATCCTGA
Organism: Candidatus Geothermarchaeales archaeon; assembly: GCA_046757245.1. GTDB lineage: Archaea > Thermoproteota > Nitrososphaeria > Geothermarchaeales > JAUWBL01 > JBHHXX01. The sequence continues at coordinate 21,650 of JBHHXX010000004.1, read as the reverse complement.
AGCAGGTGGTCCCCGTCAAGGAGGGCGACACGGCCAAGAGACTCGCCGACCGCGTCTTGGTCTGGGAGCACAGAACCTATCCAAAGGCCATTCAGCTCTATGTGGACGGCAGGCTCAGGGTCGAGGGGGGAAGAGTCAAGGTGGATTATAGTGGAAACTGGGAGGAGGAGTGGAATGAGAGGCAGAAGGTATACATCGAGTATCAAGGGGAGGAGTGGAGGAGGCGAGGTAAACCCTTGGAGGATCTGTTGTGAATGACGGCCAAAATCATGGATGGAAGACTGGTCTCCGGGATGGTTAAGGAGAACGTAAGGAGGGAGGTCGACGCCCTAAAGGAGAAAAACGTAACGCCGCGTCTAGCCGCCGTGCTGGTCGGCGGCGACCCCGGCTCCAAGAGCTACGTCTCGATGAAGAGGAGGGACTGTGAGCAGGTGGGCATCCACTCGATCATACATGAGCTGCCAGCAGAGACGGGGGAGGAGGAGCTCGTCGGGCTCATCGAGGATTTGAACGCCGACGAGGAGATCCACGGCGTCTTGGTTCAGCTACCCCTCCCGAGGCACATCGATGAGGGGAGGATTCTCGAGGCCATATCCCCCCTCAAGGACGTGGATGGGCTTCACCCCTACAACATCGGTAAACTCATGCTGGGGAGGTATGGGTCGGAGACCCCCCTGCTCCCCTGTACGCCCAAGGGCATCCTGAGGTTGATCGACTTCTACGGGATCGAGGTCGAGGGGAAAAACGCCGTCATCGTGAATCGTAGCAACCTCGTGGGGAAGCCTTTATACAAGATGCTCTTGGATCGAAACGCCACCGTCACCCTCTGCCACTCGAGAACCCGGGACATCGAGAGGCACGCCCGAAGAGCCGACATCCTCGTGAGCGCTGTGGGGAGGCGCTTCTCAGCCGAGAGACCCTTCTTGGTGACCGAGGACATGGTGAAGGAGGGCGCGGTGGTCGTGGACGTGGCCAACAACTTCTTCGAGGGCAAGGTTTACGGCGACGCGGACTTTGATAGGGTCAAGGAGAAGGCCTCATATATCACCCCGGTGCCCGGCGGCGTCGGACCCATGACTCGGGCCATGCTCCTAGAGAACACCCTCATCGCCACAAAGGGGTTTTAAATCGGCATCATGGTAAAGTAGTGGTCGATGACGAAACGACGTTAGAGGATTGAATATAGTGGTGGAGTTTGACAGCCGTGGACAAAGCTGAGGGTGAGGAGGCAAGGGAGCGTAGGATCGAGTTTAAGCCTCCTATGCTGATAGTGAGGACGCAGGCGTTCATGAGGCTCTACGACAGGCTCGGCTCCCTTAGGGTTTCACGCCCGATCTCGTGGGCGACGCTCATAGGTATGCCCATAGTGGCGGGCTTCGGCCTCTACCTCATATCCATCACCCTCCTCACGTTGCTAACGGTGCCGGAGGCTCGGGAGGCGGGGCGTGAACTCGGCCCCCGAGCCTACATCCTTCTGCCCGGGGTTAACCCCTACCTCCCCATACTCTACGGCTGGATAGGGGTGGTGGTCGCGATAGCGGTTCACGAGGGAGCCCACGGCGTGATAGCGAGGAGTCTTGGGTTTAGGGTCAAGTCCAGCGGGCTTCTCTTCTTCCTAGCCATACCCATGGGCGCCTTCGTGGATGTGGATGAGGAGCAGATGGGGAGGGCCAAGGCCAAGGATTCTGTGAGGGTTCTCGCCGCTGGGCCCGGAGCGAACATCGCTATCGCCCTCATCTGTATAGTTGGGGTTCTAGTCATCACCAGTGGGCTGAGCCCAGCGGTCGATGGGTTGCGTGTCGTTGAGGTCATGGAGGGCATGCCCGCCGAGGAAGCGGGCTTGATGGTGGGGGACGTGATCACGAGGGTTGACGATAAGCCGGTGACCACGCTCAAGGACTTCGCAGCTGTGTTGGAGGGCAAAGGTCCAGGCGACGTCGTGCGGGTGACCGTGGCGAGGGGGGAGAGGTGGAGGGAACGGCATTTTGCTTCTGTCGAGCTGACTGAGTATGAGGGTAGGGCTGTCTTGGGCGTGATCTTGAGTGAAATGCTCATAGGGCAGCGGTTGAGGACGTATCAGAGGATGGCCACTGAGTCTCCCTTCATACACTTCCTACTACCAACGCTGGCCCAGGGTTTGGTGCCGTTCTCAGACGCCTTAAGCGCCTTCTACACGCACGCCCTCGGGGAGCATTGGCACGTACTAGCAAACATCTTCTTCTGGGTGTGGTTCGTCAACGTCAACCTCGCGATATTCAACGCTCTACCCATCTACCCACTCGACGGTGGGCAAACATTCAGAAACGTCTTAAAAAGCGTCTTGGGCCGCAGGGTCAATAAGAAGGTGGTTACTTGGTTAACTACGGCTGTGACGATCGCCATGGCATGTGCCATAGCCATGATGATAGCGCTTCCATACGTTATCTAAACCAGCTTTTTAGGCTGGTGGTATTGACGCTTCCACGAATGAATGTCGTGGGATTCTCTGGTGGTTGATCCGCCCAGCGGGCAAGACCTCAAAGCACCAGGCGGCGAGGGCCAGGGAATCACAGTAGTCGTCGTGGCCCCTGGGGGGATGGAATATCCTGACGTTTCCACTACACGAGTATTCGTATTGGATCTGCTGGAGCGGATGTATCAGCTTACGGTTGTCAGGGTATATTATGTGGCGCTGCTCCATCATCAGCTTCAGATTCTCATAGATGTCCTGCTTGGTTTTCAGGTTGAACTCGAAGGTCTCTATGGGAAGGCTGGATTCCTCGAGCTGGTCGGTTGGGCCGGCGCCCAGACCCGTGGCGTCGAAGTTAAAATTCAATAATTTAAATAGCGTTCAACGTTAGAGTAGTTTGGAGGGTTCTTATTGGGCGTGGAGTCGAGAAGGTGGATTAACGAAAATCTACCTAAACTGAGAGAAAAGTACCCAGATGAGACGATCATAGTTTGCCAGGGCAAGGTGGCTAAGACATTTGATGGCCCCATGAATCCCATTAAGATTAATGAGGTAGCCAGGGAAATATGCGAGGGGAAGGACTGGAGCTACACCTTCCTATCCAGGGAAGAGGAAGAATACATCTTATGATCCTCATAGACGTTGAAGTCTACAACCACGTCAAGAAACGCTACGAACTCCTCGAAGCCATCGTGGACACGGGAGCAACCTTCTGCGCCATAGCCGATGAAACAGGGCTACCCACCAACGAATCAATACACCTATGGCAAGTCAACGCACCCCTAACCTCAGCCAAAACCACGCTAAAAATTAGGTATCGAGAAAGCGAACACAACGTAGACGGAGTCGTCATCGACATAGCTAAAGACTATCTACGCCCAGCAACCCCAAACGAAAAATGTAAGAGACCCCTCACACCACACCCGCTATCAAACCGCATAATCTTAGGCAAAAACTTCTTGGAAAAGCTCAGCAAAGAAGAACGAGAAGAAATTATCTCATACCTAATCCTCTAACAACGGACAACGGGACTCGCCCACATAGCTTACGACGCCCTAGAGGTGGAAATCAATTCCCCTACTCTTCCCAATCACATCCACCGACATCACGGTGAATCTAAACCTCTGGATTCCCCTATGCACAGCTGCCATAGCCCTTCACCTTCACCCAAAAACTAGTGCTTATCTAGCAGATGTTCAACCATCGACTCGAAGATCAGCCTCCCATCACCATATTGAGGCGTCCTTGATCGCCTCGTCCAGTCTGGGAGTTGAAATCCGTGGTAGGCCCTCTCGGGGTGGGGCATCAAGCCCAAGATGGTTCCACTGGGGTCGCAGATGCCCGCGATGTCGTGGAGGGCGCCGTTGGGGTTCACCGGGTATCTCCCCTCGGCGTATAGGCCCTCCTCATCGCAGTACCTGAAGACGAGTTGATCGTTCTCGTATAGCCTCCTCAGGCATTCTCCCTCATTCTCCTGGGGGAAGATGAATCGGCCCTCGGCGTGGGCCACGGGGATGAAGAGCGTCTCCCCCTTCGGGATATTCCTCGTGAAGATACATCTACCGGAGTTCTCGTGTTTGACGTGGACCCACCGACACTCGTATCCCGCTGAAACGTTGACGGCCAGCGTCGCCTCTGGGTGCTCGCTGAACCTCTTGAACCCCGGGAGCAGCCCCATCTCAACCAACACCTGAAACCCGTTACAAATCCCCAGGACGGGCCTCTGGTCCTCGATAAACCTCCATAGGTCATCTTCGAGCCTGACCAAGGCCCTCCTAGCCCAGATGGCTCCAGCCCTCACATAGTCGCCATAAGAGAAGCCGCCCGGGAGGATGAGGGCATCGTAGTCAAGCAGGTTTTTTCTCTTGACCACCTCGTTGATGTGAACGACCTCAGCCCTCACCCCTAGATCTTCTAGGGCCCTCTTGGTCTCCGCGTCGCAGTTGGTCCCCTCAACCCTCAGTATGCAGACCCTGACATCCTCCCTCCTCATCCTCTGCCCCCAAATGTGCTCTTCCACGCGTCCCTCAGCTCGGCCAGACCAGCGTCAACTACTAAGTCGCCTTGGAGGCCGTGGATTGAGAGGCGGCTCCCCCTCTTCACCCTGCCGATGGCGGCACAAGGAATGCCCCTCGTCAGCCTCTCAAAGTCGCCCCGACGCTCCATCGGGACCTCGACTAGGAACCTGCTGTTGGACTCGGAGAAGAGGATATAGTCGTCCCTCAAAGCTCTCTTGGCCGCGGGAACCCTCCGCAGATGGAGTTCCATGCCCAGACCACCGCTGAAAGCCATCTCAGCGGCCGCGACCGCTAGGCCGCCTTCGGAGAGGTCGTGGCAAGACCTGATGCATCGAGAGTCGATGGCTCTTGTGATCACGTCCATGATCCTTCGGGCTTGGCTCACCCTAACCTTTGGAACGCTTCTCCCCACGATGCCCCTCAACTTATAGTACTCGGAGCCGCCTAGCTCGAGGTGGGTTCGGCCAACCATGTAAATCAGGTTTCCCGGCTCCTTTACGTCGACCGAGATGGCCTTCCTCACGTCGGGGATGACCCCGATCGCCGTGATCAGGAGGGTCGGCGTGACCGGGCCCGAGGGGGACTCGTTGTAGAGGCTGTCCTTCCCGGAGATGAAGGGTGTTTGGAACCCCCTTGCGAAGTCGTGGCAGCCTTGGCAGGCCCTCACCATTGCGCCCAGCCTATCCGGCTTCTCAGGGTTCCCAAAGGTGAAGTTGTCGAGGAGGGCGATGCGCCTACCCCCCACAGCGACGCTGTTCCTGAGGGCCTCGTCTATAGACGAGGCGGCCATCCAATAGGGGTCTATCTTCCCGTAGTCTGGGTTCATGCCGCTGGAGATGACGATTCCCCTCCAAGAGTTGGGTAGGGGCTTGAGGACGGCGGCGTCGTTGGGCCCCCCGTATCTCCCCTGTAGAGGCTTGAGAACCGTGTTCCCCTTGACCTCGTGGTCGTAGGTTCGGATGACGGTTTCCTTGCTGGCTATGTTGGGCGTGGACAGCAGCGTCAAGAGCACCTGCGTTAAGTCCTCGGGCTCTTTGAAGCGAGGCTCCGGGAAAACCGGCTTCTCCCACCTCGCCACTCTCCGGACCTTTGGGGGACTGAAGAGGAAGTCTAGGCTTAGATCTGCGACCCTGTACCCCTCATAGTCGACTCTGAGCATGCCGTCGCTGGTGAAACAGCCCACGGCGGTGGCCTCCACGTCCTCGCCCCCAAGGATTTCCAAGACCTCCTGCAGGTTCCCCTCCCTGACCGATAGGAGCATCCTCTCCTGCGACTCTGAGACATAGATCTCCCAGGGCGCCATGCCCGAGTGCTTCAGGGGAACCCTCCCCAGCTCAACGCGAACCCCGCAGTTGGATCGATGCGCCATCTCACCCAGGGCGCAGGAGAGGCCCCCACCTCCGAGGTCGGTTATGGCTGAGCCGAGGCCTCGATCCCTAATCGTGATGATGGCCCTCTTCAGCTTCTCCTCCTCGATGGGGTTAGGAACCTGCACCGCTGGCCTCGAGACCTCCCCGGACTCCTCGGTGAGCTCGGCGGAGGCGAAGGTGACCCCGTGGATTCCGTCTCGACCCGTCCTCCCCCCGGCTAGGACTGCTATGTCCCCTGGCTTCGTCTCCCTCAGGTATCTATCTTTAGGGAGGATTCCTATACACCCGCAGTAAACCACCACGTTTCCGACGTAGCTCTCGTCGAAGTAGATGGCGCCGTTGACGGTGGGTATCCCCATGTTGTTCCCATAGGTGCCTATGCCCGAGACCACGCCCCTGAAGAGATATCTTGGGTGCTTCGTCCCCGGGGGGAGCCTCTCATATTCGAAGTCGAGAGGGCCAAAGCAGAGGACGTCTGTGTTGGCTATGGGGTCGGCCCAAACCCCGAGGATGTCCCTTATGACGCCCCCCACGCCGGTGGCCGCTCCCCCGAAGGGCTCTACGGCCGAGGGGTGGTTGTGGGTTTCGACCTTGGCGGCGATGGCGTAGCCGTCTCCAAACTCGACGATGCCGGCGTTGTCCTCGAAGACAGAGAGACACCAGGGTGGGTTGAGGTCCCTCGTCACCCCAGCGATGTATGTCTTTAACAGGCTTTTTATGGTGCTCCCTCCCATCTCTATGTCACCCTTGAAGGTCTTGTGGTAGCAGTGCTCGGACCAAGTTTGACCGATGGTCTGGAGTTCAACGTCGGTGGGGTTCCTCCCCTCCCTGGAGAAGTGTTCCCTCAGGGCCTCCATCTCTTCCAGATTGAGGGCTAGGCCCATCTCACCGCTGATCTGGAGAAGCTGTTCTTCGTCGGCTCCCAAGAGGTTTACCTCGAAGAGTTCGAAGGGGACGTCCCTCTTGACATAGAGGTGGGTCTTCACTCGATCTCCTCCAACCCCAGTATGTCGTAGTTGTCTTTGACGAGGTTGGCGAGGGGGTCCAAGCAGACCTTCTCGACGCGTTCCCGGGCCTCAATCCTCGAGGTGGCCTCCACCGTTATCTCCCAGAACTTCCCACACCTGACCTCCTCGACCCAGGCGTATCCCCTATCCCGGAGGTAGCTCTTCACGGAGGCGCCCTCGGGGTCCGTGACTTCCGGCTTGGGGTAGACAGCGACCCTCGCCCGATACTTCATAGAATCAATAGTTTAAGAAGAGAATTTTAAAAGATTAGGGATATCGAAACTTGCCGAAGGGGCTGTGGATCGTCAACCTGTTTTTCCCATCGCTTCTCTCACATCTCCCCACGACCTGGGCATCCAACCCGAAGCCCTCTGAGATGCTTACGACGTCCTCCGCGTGTTCCTCCTCCACCAAGACCTCAAACCCGATGCCCATGTTAAAGACCTCGTACATCCTCTGCCAATCCTCTTTGCACTCCTGTTGAATCAAGCGGAAGACGGGTTCCACCGCGAGGGGGTCATCCTTAACGTAGTGGACGTTGTTTCCAATCCTTAGACACTTCGTCTGTCCGCCACCCGTGTTGTGCACCATGCCCTTGACGTGAGACCCGTATTTCTCCAGGATCTTCGCTATGACGGGGGCGAACATTCTCGTGGGGGAGAGGATGGCCTCGCCCACGGTCATCCCCAATTCATCCACATAGTCGTCGAGGGTGAACCTCCCATAGTATCCTCTGCCCTCTGGGCCCCTCAACTCTGGGTACCTCTGCTCATACTCCCTCTTCATCAAGCAGTGCCTAGCCAGCGTTATGCCGTTGCACATGATCCCGCTGTTCTCAACCTTCTCATACTTGGTCCTACCACCGCTCCTCAACCCCACGATGAGGTCCCCAGGCTCTATCGCCTCCCCAGTCACGACGTCGGAAAGCCTCACGCGGCCCAGCAAAGCCCCAGACACGTCTAGGGTCCTCAGCTGATCCGCTAGGTCGGCCGTCTCGCCGCCTGCGAACAGCAGACTCAACCCCTTTCCCCGCAAGACCTCGAGGCACTCCCTGAAGCCCCCATCGATAGCCCCGAGAAGGTCTCCCTTGGAGACCTTGAGCGGGTTCACCGCGATGTAGTCGACGAAGCATATGGGGTTCGCCCTGACGCAGAGGACGTCGTCTATGTTCATGGCGAGCACATCCTGCGTCAAGCCCTTGAACCACGCCGCGTCTCCGGTCTCCCTCCAGTGGAGGTAGCTCTGAACGGGCTTGCTCCCAGCGCCGTCGATGTGTAGAACTAGTCCATGTTCGGGGAAGTCTGGGTCTTTGATGATGACGCAGAAGGCTCCCGGCGAGAAGTTGTCGATGAGAGGTTTAAAAACCTCTATGCCCCTCTTCTTAACGTCGACGCCGACCTCGGCGTATTTGGAAGCCATAGATTTTAGATGAAGCTCAAAGTTTTTATATTTAACAACGGCTTGGAGAGAACTATTAGGCATAGGGTTGGTGAAGGATGAGGAGAGCCCTCATAAGCGTCTCGGACAAGAGAAGGCTGGACGACCTCGTGAGTACGTTGAACAAGTACGGCTTTGAGATCATCTCCTCCGGTGGAACGGCTAGAAGAATCAGGAAGCTGGGATACGAGGTTAAAGAGGTCTCCCAGGTCACAGGCTTCCCGGAGATGCCCGGTGGCTTGGTGAAGACGCTGCACCCGAGGATCCACGGCGGAATCCTCGGCGACCCCTCAGATGAGGAGCAGGCGAGATACATGGAGGAGCAAGGCATAGAGCCCATAGACATGGTTGTGGTGAACCCCTATCCCTTCGAGGAGGTGATGTCTAGGCGGGACTTAACCCTTGAGGAGGCCGTCGAAAAAATCGACATCGGCGGTGTGGCCCTGATGAGGTCGGGTGCCAAGGGAGCCCTCCAGAATAAGAGGGTCGTTGTGGTCACTGATCCAAGCCAGTATGAGACAATAATGAGGGAGCTGGAGGAGAATGAGGGCTCGATCTCCCCCGAGACGAGGGTGAGGCTGGCGGTGGAGGCCTTCAGGCTCACCTTGAGGTATGAGGCCATGATCGGAAGATATCTGCAGAGGGAGTTGTTGGGTGGGGAAGATGTCTGAAGGATTGGATCGCCTAAGAGAGATGTATAGCACTCGCGTGGAGGAGGATTTCCCCTCAACCTACAAGGTCAAGTGGGGCGAGCTAGAGGTGGAACTCGTTAAGAGCCCCTTGAGGCTGAGGTACGGAACAAACCCCCATCAAAAAGCCGCCCTCTACGTTCCGAGGGGCACGCTCTGGGACAATGTCAAGCTCCTGAAAACCGGAAAATCGGGTCTCAGCCAGACGAACGTGGAGGACGTGGACCGCGCCACCAGAATCCTCAGATACTTCGATGGGCCGGCCTGCGCCGTCATGAAACACTTAGTCCCATCGGGGTTCGCAGCCGCTAGGGATGGTGAAAGCCTGAGGGAGACCTACGTCAGGGCGAGGGACTGCGACAGCCAAGCGGCCTTTGGCAGCGTCGTCGCCTTCAACTGCGGGGTAGACGAGGGCACGGCGGAGGAAATCGTGGGCACCTACGTCGAGGTCGTCGCCGCCACGGGGTATGAGGGAGACGCCCCACGCATCTTTGAGAGAAAGAAGAACATGAGGGTTATCGAATACCAGCGTTCAGACCTCGAGGGATTGGGCAGGTTCGTTGGGGACCCCATAACACCCCGCGACTTGGAGATTGGCTCGCTCTTGGGTGGCTCCCTCGTGCTGTCAGACCCCCTCCTCACGAGGGTGAGGGGTAGAGGGGACCTCTTCTGCGTCACGAAGAGATGCCCAACAGACAGAGAGTTTGAGGACCTCATCTTCTCCTGGTACGTCTGCCTCGGCGCCCGATCAAACGGGGTCGTCTGCTCCAAGGATGCGTGCACGGTCTCCATCGGCACGGGCCAGCAGGACCGGGTCACCGCGGTCAAGATCGCCCTAGATAAGGCTTGTGACCGGGGGCATCGGGAGGACCTCAAGGGATCCGTCCTCGCCTCTGATGGCTTCTTCCCCTTCAGGGACTCCATCGACCTGATGGCGGAGTATGGGGTCTCCGCCGTGGTTCAGCCCGGCGGCTCCATCAGGGACCAAGAGGTGATCGACGCTTGTGACGAACACGGCATCGCCATGGCCTTCACGGGGGAGAGGTGTTTCGGACACTTCTAAAGCCTTTGCTCAGAACTTTAATACACCTCGTGTGCTCTGAACTCTTCGCACCATAATTGTTTTGACGTTAATGGCTATGCTTTTGAGTCTCTGTAAAGTAAGAGCTTTTTAAGGTCGATTGTCGGCACGTAGCGTTTATATGTATGCTTTTTATTATAATGAAGCAATTTATAAGTTGAGTCTCGTTAAGCGTGATCGTATTCTGCAGATCCCCACACATTAAAATCTAAAAGCTAAAAAAGAGTCGCTTAAATGTCTAAAACCAAGGACAAAGAGTTGAATTATTCAGCTACTTACTCTCTTGTGGAGGCGCCGCTCTCTCTACGTGTTCGCCGACTTCCCCGGGTTCCAGAACCCCCTTCTCCGTAACTATTCCCGTGACGAGGCTTGACGGCGTGACGTCGAAGTAGACGTTCCTGACCTTTACGCCCGGTGGGGGCTCCTCCACGACCTCCCCAGCCTCCATCTCCTCCAGCTCGACCTCCCCGCTGAGCCGATCTGAGAACTTATAGGTCTCGCAGGCGACGTAGAATGGGACGTTGGCCTCCCGCGCCGCCAAGGCCATGGGATAGGTCCCAACCTTGTTGATGATTGAGCCGTCTGAGAGCACGCTGTCGGCGCCCACGAGGACTACGTCAACCTCGGGCATGAAGTGGCCCACGCTGGCGTCGGTGATGAGGGTGACGGGAACACCCTGCTCCGAGAGCTCCCTCGCCAACCTCCTCCCCTCGTAGAGGGGTCTCGACTCCGTTGCGATGACCCTGACGCCCCCGCTCCTCTTCAACGCCTCCGAGACCGTTGAGCTGTAGCTGTGGGTCATCACGGTTTTGCCCTCGGTTAGCCTCGACGCGGACTCTGAAATCTTCGACGCGATGGCTCTGGATTCCTCGATGAGGGCCTCGACGCTGAGAGCCGTGAGCTTCTTCAACAGGCTTAGGTCTCCTCCACCAGCACTCACCTCTTTTAGAATATGAAGAACCCTGTTCCTTATGGGCGCCATGCTGGGGCGGGCTTCCACCAGCCGCCTCCCAACGTCTCTCAGCTCCTCCTGTAAACCCTCGGCGTCTCTCGCCCTGCTCCTCTCGGCCGCGAGCCTCAGGGTCTCAGCAGCCTTTAAGGAGAGCGGGGTGGCGCCGCATCTTCTATCGCTCCTTATCTCCTCGATCTTTTTGGCAACCTCTGGATCAACCAAAGGTTGAGCCCCCCTCTGAACCCACCATTAATTATAAAGATCCCAATTATTGGCCTATTAACACTTAAGGTCCATCAACACGCTGAGGGCGTTACCTAAGACGCCATCCCCTCGAACACGTCCCTGGGCGCTCGGCAGACGGAGCGCTTCCGTTTCTCCATGGTTCCACCCATTCCCAGCCCTATGGCCTCTAGACCATTTGTTCGCGGGCAAAATCGCAGAGCTCCACCAATGGGCATTCCTTGCAGCGCGGCTTAACTCTACAATAGGCTTTGCCCAACCTGACCAGTAGGGCCCTGAGCTCCCCATAGACCCTTAGATCCCGGGGGAGGCCGTCTTCGAATAGGCTCCTCAGCTCCTCGTAGTCCACGCCCTCCGACTCGATGAGCCCGAGCCTAGAGCATACCCGCCGCGTATAAGCGTCCACGGGGAAGACGAGCTTATCCGCCGCGTAGAGGAGGATGGAGTCGGCGGTCTCCCGTCCCACCCCCGGAAGGGACATCAACGTCTCCCTGAGTTCCCCGGTGGGCCTATCAAAGAGGGCTTCGAGGGAGCCCCCAAACCTCTTGACGATGAATTGGGCTAGGTCGATCAGCCTTTTGGCCTTCTGCCTGTAGAAGCCCGCGGGCCTAACCAAGGCCTCGAGCCTCTTGGGGTCGACCTTCGCCAGTGAGAGTGGTGTCATTAGATCCTCCCCTCTTAGACTCTCGATCACTCGGTCGGCGTTTCTCCAGACGGTTCGCTGGGTGAGGATGGCCCCCACCATGACCTCGAACCTCGTCTCCGCGGGCCACCACCCCTGCGCCCCGAAGTGTCTCAGGAGTCTCTCATAGAGGGTTTGTACGTCAGGTGGCTTCAACGGTTATTCTTCCATCACAGTAGGGAATGGGGATTCTTTCAAGCCCAACCCCTTTCATGCGGTGCGCTCAGCCGCCTCAACAGCCTCCACCATGATGTCGAGGCCCTTGTCGGCGAGTTCCTCGGTGAGCACGAGGGGGGGCAGAAACCTCACGACGTTTAAATAGTGCCCCCCTAGCTCCACGATCAACCCCCTCTTGTAGCATTGTTTTCTCACTTCACCGGCCACATCGGCTCCAGGCTCCTTGCTCCCCTTATCCTTGACGAACTCAACGCCGATCATGAGCCCCTTCCCCCGGACGTCGCCGATGTATCTGCTTTCCTCCTTCAGCTCCTCTAACCGCCTCAGCATACGTTGACCTATCCTTGCCGCGCGGCTGGGTAAATCATACTTCCCCATGAAGTTGAGGGTCGCGACGCCAGCCGCCATGGCCAAGGCGTGACCCCTGAAGGTTCCGATGTGGGCGCCCCTCTCCCAGGTGTCGAGCTTCTCGTTGTAGATGACCGCGGAGAGGGGGAGGCCGCCCCCTATGCCCTTGGAGACGGTCATGATGTCGGGCGTGGCGCCCGAGTGCTCGCAGGCGAACATTCTTCCCGTCCTCCCCAAGCCAGCTTGGATTTCATCGATGATCAGGGGGACGTCGTAGTCGTCGCAGATGCGCCTGAGCTCGCTGATGAACGCCTCGGGTGGCGGTATCGATCCCCCCTCGCCCTGAACGGCCTCCACGACCATGGCCGCTGGGTCAACAACCCCCGAGTGGGGGTCCTCCAAGAGGTGCTCCACGTAGGTCGCGCACTCGAGGTCGCACGCCCCCCACTCCCTCCCGAAGGCGCATCGATAGCAGTAGGCGTAGGGGGCGAAGTGGACCTCTGGGTACAATGGAACGTATCTCTCCTTGAACTTTTTGCCGCTACTCAGGGAGACGGCGCCAGCGGTCATACCGTGGTAGCCGCCCTCAAATGATAGGAGGGGGTGGCGACCCGTGTTGTACCTCGCCAGCTTCACCGAGGCCTCGACGGCGTCCGAACCCGTTGGCGCGCAAAAAAGGATCTTAGCGTTGCCCCTGAGGCCTAGGGGTGCGATCTCTAAGAGCCTCTCGGAGAGCTCGAGCCTCGGCGCCGTGGGGAAGTCGAGGGCGTGGGTCAGCTTCTCCACCTGATCCCTGACCGCCCTCAAGACCTCGGGGTTGCAGTTTCCCACGTTGAGGACGCCCGCGCCCCCGAAGAAGTCGATGTAGACGTTTCCGTCAGCGTCCCTCAGGGTGGCACCCCTCCCCTCCTCGAAGGCCAAGGGTATAGCCCTAGGGTAGGAGACGGCGCTGCTCTCGATCTCCAGCTGCCTCCGAATGTATTCAGTGGATCTGGGGCCCGGCGGCTCCACCAATATCCTTGGCGCCTCCGGGAAGTGGAGTTTCCTCAAGGCTTCCTCCGACATGTCGATAAACCTCCTCAAGCATGATTTAGGCTAGAAAATAAAATTAGTCTTTGTGTGCGGCGCATCCTCAATCTAGGGGGTTCCAGCTAATCTGATAATCGCTTTAAAACTTCGTCGGCGGCCGAGAAGGTTTCGATGAGCTCCCTCTCGGAGGCTATGCCCACGGCCACGGCGTGGACGCCCTCTTCGAAGAGGAACTCGAGAGCCCACCGATGTCCACCAGGGGTATCTCCAACCTCCTCGTTTGGGTTGCCCCCAACAGTCCCAAGGATTCCTTGGGAAATAAGAGAGTCTGTTGTCCCCGATGGTGTTACCCAATCAGTTTGAAGGTCGCGTCCAGTATGTCGAGGGCTTTATCCACGTCCTCCCTCGCAACGTTCAGCGGGGGCACCAGCCTTATGATGTTCCTGCTGCCACCCACGATTAAGCCGTTCTCAAGGGCCTTACCCACAAATAGTTCTTGCTTCTCGAGGGCGGGCTCCCTCGTCTCCCTGTCTTTGACCAACTCTATGCCGATGAGCAAACCCTTGCCCCCAACGTTGCCTATCGTGGTATACCTTTTCGACAGATCCATTAGGCCCTCCGTCAGATATTCACCCATTCTCGCGGCGTTCTCCACCAGTTTTTCTTCCAAGATTACATTAACGGTGGCCAACGCCGCGGCGCAGACGAGGGGGTCGTTGGCGTGGGAGCTATAGTGCCAAAACCCGTTTTCCACGGCCTTCTCCGCCACCTCCTCGTTTGTGATCACGGCGGCTATGGGTAAGCCTCCCCCGAGCGCCTTGGAGACGGTCACGACATCGGGTGTAACACCGTAGTGTTCGCAGGCGAACATTTTCCCCGTCCTCCCGAAGCCTGTTATGGCCTCATCAAAAATCAACGGTATCTCGTATTCATCGCACAGCGTCTTTAGTTCCCTGAAGTAGCCACTCGGCGGCGTGATCACACCCCCGACGGTGAGTATGGGCTCGGCGAAGAAACCCGCTATGTCCATGGTTGACCCATGCCTCAGGTATTGCTCTATGAGATCAACGCACCTGAAAGCGCAGTCTGGATACTCTAGGCCTAGGAAGCACCTGTAGCAATAGGGTGGGGGGACGTGAACCACCCCGGGCATGAAGGGACCGTGGCCGCGCCTCACCCACGCCAAGCCGGTCAGCGAGAGGCTTCCCTGGGAGAATCCATGGTATCCCAGCAGGAAGGAGGCAAATTCATGCTTGCCGGTGTACCTCCTCACCAGCTTCATAGCCACCTCGTTGGACTCCGACCCAGTGTTGACGAAGTACGATCGCTTGAGGTCGCCCGGTGTGACCTCGGCGATCCTCTCGGCCAACTCGACCACGGGTACGCTCAGGAAGGATGTTCCGGTGTGGATGAGCCTCCCAGACTGCTCCCCTATCGCTTCAACCAGCTTCGGGTGGCAGTGGCCCAGGGCGGCGCAGACCTGGCCCGACTCAAAGTCTAAATACTCGTTCCCCTCCGCATCCCTGACCCTAGACCCGCTACCCTCCGTGAGAAAGGGGAATCGATGTTTCTGAGCCTCAATCAGAACCCGTTTTCCCCTATCGAGCCATTGCTCATTCAGGGGCATCCCAATCACATCCGCATTAACATTGGCGGGCAAGATATTTAGAGTTTGAAGAATCTAGGCGCAAGATTGAAACCCCAGCCCACGGGACGAAGAGGCACGAACACTCCTCAACCAGTGTTAGACGTCCCATCCCTCTATGATTCTAAATAAGTTATCTAAGCCTTCGCTGGGGCACATAATCCTACATGAGAACCTCATAATTGGGTGAGGTAACCTGGCCCCCTCAGGACCTTTCCGGGGAGGGCGCCAGTGTGCTCGTCCCTCTCCACCACGGCGACGCCGTTTACAAAGACATACTCTATTCCCCGCGGGTATCGATGGGGGTTTTGATACGTGGCCTCATCCCCGATGGTTTCTGGGTCGAAGACCACGAGGTCGGCCCACATCCCCTCCCTGATCATTCCACGATCCCTCAGCCCGAGCCTCTGCGCCGGCAGTGACGTCATCTTTCGGACGGCCTCTTGAATCGCGAGTATGCTCTCTCCCAACTCCTCGGGCATCTCCCTCCTCGTTTCCCCCCTGACGTACTTCCTGAGGGTCATGGGGAAGGCTCCATAGGCCCTCGGATGTGTTCTACCCCTCTGAGACGCCTCGCGGGCGGCGTAGGCGCTCTCATCGGACACTATCATGGAGGTGGGGTGTTTAACCACCCTCCTCAAGTCCTCCTCATCGTGGAACTCGCAGAGGATCTTAATGTTCTTCCCTTCCTCCTGCAGAAGGTCGAAGACGGCGTCATGGGGCGCCTCTCCCCTCAGCCTCGACGCTTCCTCCAAGTTCTTGCCAACCAGATCGGGATTTTTCTCCGATTCAGCTATCCAAATCTTGTCCCAGTGGCCGTCAGCGGCGAGGCTTGCCGAAGCCATGACGTGTCTCTGCCCCTTTGCGGAGAGGCTTTTCCTCATTTCCTCGCGGTCTTTGGGGCTACTCAGCCTCTCGATCATCCGGGGGAACCCTCCCTCCTGAGCCCAGTCGGGGAGCAATGTCGTCAGCATGGTCATCCCCAAAAGGTATGGGGGAACATCGCAGCTTACGTCGATGCCCCTCTCCCGGGCGGCGTCGACCACCCCCAGAGCTTCTGAAGCTTTACCCCAGTTGGGGTAGTGGGACTCGATGTGGCTTATCTGCAGGGGGACGCCTGATCGCTCGCTCACCTCTATGGCTTCCTTCACCGATTCTCCATAGGTTTCGCCGTCTGATCTTATGTGGGTCGCGTAGATTCCGCCGTACCGGGCGACGACCCCGCAGAGCTCAACAACCTCCTCGGTGGTTGAGAAGAATCCGGGCGCGTAGGCGAGGCCCGTGGACACGCCGAAGGCCCCCTCCTCCATGGACTGGGCGATCAGCCTCTTCATCTCCTCCATCTCCTTCCTCTCTGGTGGACGCGCCTCAAACCCCATCACGGCGACCCTCACGGTGCCGTGGCCGACGAGGGCGGCGACGTTGCAGGCGGTGCCCTGCCTCTCCAGGCGAGAGAGGAAATCTCCCAGGGTGTGCCACTCGACCTCTGAGACCGGCATGAAGGCCGAGAGGTATCTCTTGAGCGACTGCTTCGTGGGGTCCCTGACGGGGGCGGCGGAGAGCCCACAGTTTCCGATGCAGGTGGTTGTTATGCCCTGCATGACGATGCTCTCGGCCTTGGGGTTGGCCAGGAGGGCGGTGTCCGCGTGGCTGTGTATGTCTATGAAGCCCGGGGTGACCGCTAGATCCTTGGCTTCAACGGTCTTCTCAGCTCCTTCCGTGGTTAGACTCCCTATCTTTACGATTACTCCACCCTTGACGCCCACGTCGCCCCTAAACCAGGGGTTTCCAGATCCGTCGATGATGCGGCCGCTCTTAATAACGAGGTCTAAGGTCAACGGTGCTTCCCCAACCTGCAATGGTGGACGCTAATTTAAGATTACTCCGGGGGCTTCGCTTGTATGATACGACCTCGAGG
The DNA here is from genome assembly GCA_046757245.1 of Candidatus Geothermarchaeales archaeon. Classification (GTDB taxonomy): domain Archaea; phylum Thermoproteota; class Nitrososphaeria; order Geothermarchaeales; family JAUWBL01; genus JBHHXX01. Next base: position 4,605 of record JBHHXX010000004.1, on the reverse strand, counting down.
GGAACGCAAAGTCGACGTTTGTTGACTGTGAGGAAGTCGGTGAACCGTGTGGGTGATGCGGGGGGGTTGGGACATGAATTACGGTGGAGGGGCGTTGATTGACCTGTTTATATACGGTGGTTGTCTTATAGAGAGCCGAGGTGTTGACCTTGGTAAATGAATTGGTATTGGCCCTGCTTACCAGCGTCTCCTGGGGTCTCTCCGCCATATTCATCAAGAAGGGCTTGGCTTATACAAAGCCGCTGGTCGGGTTGACGATAGCCTTGATCACGGGGGTCGCGTCGATGCTTGTATACAACGCTATGACGGGGCAAATCTCTCAATTGACCAAACTAAGCATGAGACAGGCGTTGTTCTTCGTTGGCGCGGGCATGGTGGGTCTGACGCTAGCCCTGATTTTCTACTACTCGGGGTTGGAGAGGGGGGACATAAGCCGTGTGATGCCAATAGCCTATAGCTCCCCCTTGTTTGCGATGTTTTTCTCGGCGTTGCTCCTTGGGGAAGAACTGAGACTCAGCGCGCTTCTGGGGACGATTCTAATCATCATGGGGATATGGCTGGTGGCTCGATCCTGACGATGGGTCAAGTGGTTGTAGAGCAGGGGTGAGTGCTCGCTAACCTTCTGCTCTTTTACTCTTAACACCGTTATTCAAATATGGGGAGCATGTTATCCAAAGAGAAAATGACAAAGGCTGCCGAAGAGTTTAATAGGTTTAGATCACCAGAAGCGACGGCAAGGTTGCTTTCGATTGATGAGAGGTTATTCAAAATAGAGTTCACAGGGTCATTCTGCTATACCTGTGGATTTTACGATTATTTTGACGACTTTAAAATCTTGTTGGAAGAGACCGGACTGAAGACCAAGATTGCAGAAATAGAGGAAATCGGTGAAGGAGCTGTTGTTAAATTTGCGATGGAGTCATGAAGGTTGTTGAGGATGTAGATGGAGACAGATGCCGTTAAAAAATTATCGGAGCCTATTGAAAGACCTGAAGAAGAGTGAGGTAAAAAACTTAGTAGATGTTCGCATGGGAGAATTCAGGGAGATTGGTAAGGGGTCGAGCAGTGAGATCTTTAAAGAGCTCTGTTTCTGTGTTCTGACCGCGAATTTCAACGCTGAAAAAAGCATAAAGCTCCAGAGGGAGATAGGGGACGGATTTTTGACTCTTCGAAAATCTCAGCTGGCAAGGAGGTTGAGGGAGCTTGGCCATCGTTATCCCAATACAAGGGCAAGATATATTGTAGAGGCGAGGAAATACAAGGACTCGCTGAAGGATATTGTTAAGTCCTTCAACGCCGAGAATGAGTTGAGAGAGTGGTTAGTTGACAATGTGAAGGGAATTGGGTACAAAGAAGCGAGTCACTTCCTCAGAAATATAGGTTATACCAATTTTGCCATCGTAGATTTTCATATACTTAACGTATTAGCGAGATACAAATTGATGGAAAAGCCAAAAACGCTTACGAGAAGAAAATACTTGGAGATTGAGGATATACTGAGGGAAATCGCACGAAAATCGAGCCTCAATCTAGCGGAGTTGGATTTGTATTTGTGGTATATGGAGACCGGAAAAATACTAAAGTAATTTAACCTTCAGTGCGCCATAGTGCATTTCATCTAAGACTAACATTTGGGCTTTAAAGAGCGGTTCGGGGTAGTATGTTATTTGGCGCGCCATGTTAAACCTCTTGTTCGTCTACAGCGGTGGTTATGGGGAACGGGTGATAAGAAACCTGATTAACGACCCCAGCTTCTGTAAGTCGTGTGGCTTGCTCTGTGACTTCTGTAAGTATGGGGTCTATAGTTATGTGCAAAACATCCATGCGGCGATTGAGCTGCCGGATCCGGCTAAGCTACCGAGGTTCATAGAGAAACCCGAAGAGTATCTCCCCAGGAGGATTCCAGCCGTCGACGTGTGCATAGCAACGGGTATCCATCAAGATCTGTTGTTGGCGCTTCCCTCACGACTTAAGCGGGAAGGAATAAGGGGGTTGATAACGCCTATCGAGGACTTTAGAGAGGTTCCGTTGGGTCTTCGGAGACAGTTGGAGAAGGAATGCGAGGAACTGGCTATCGAATATGCCTTCCCTAAACCCTTCTGCGCCTTGGAGCCGGTAGAGGCGAAGCCGCTCGTATCAAGATTCATTCAGGAATTCAAGATAGGGAAACCATCCCTGCGGATAACCACGGAAAAACGAAACAGGTCGAGGGTGATCCACGGCGTTGTTGTTGAGCGAAGCGCTCCATGCGGGTCCACGTGGTATGTGGCAAAGAAGCTGATTGGTAAAGAGGTGCGGAAGGAGGAAATCCGAGATATCGTTGCTAAGGCGCACCACAGCTACCCGTGCACCGCGACCATGTCTATAGACCCAGAGATCGGAGAGCCCATTCTCCATAAAGGAGGGTACCTGATTAGAGAGGCTGTTGAAGATCAGTTGTTTGCGTGATGAACGTTTTTTCGCTCCCTCTACTATGGCCTTCGTCATCTTCTCCGTGTTCTCAGTCTCGCTATCGTTAAGCCCAACTGCTCTCTTATTTACAACTGGCTTATGATTTACTTATATAGTGAGAAAATGAGTTGGCGGAGCGTTGCTGAAATTTCTGAGGGTGTCTATTGGGTTGGTGTTAGGGATTGGAACCGTAGGCTGTTTGACGCCTTGATTCCACTTCCGAAAGGAACCACCTACAACGCCTACTTGGTAGTCGGCGAAAGTAGAAAGGCCTTAGTTGACACGGTAAACCCGGGCTTTGAAGAGGAGTTGGAAGAGAAAATCAGACGGATCGTAGATCCCAGCGATGTGGATTACGTGGTAATGAACCACGCTGAACCCGACCACGCAGGCGCAATCCCGCGTTTGATGTCGATGAACAGTAAAGCCATGCTGGTTACCAATGGCAGGGGCGCGAAGATGGCGCAGGCCTTCTATAAGGTGCCTGAGGAAAGAATTGAGGTAATTTCAGACCAAGAAACCATCGATCTTGGCGGTAAAAGGCTTCGTTTCATTGAGGCTCCCATGCTTCACTGGCCGGAGACGATGTTTACCTATCTCCAGGAAAACAAGGTTCTCTTCCCCTGCGACCTCTTCGGCTCGCACGTCGCGGGGGGACTCTACGATGGAGATGTTGAAGATCTGATCGTTCACGCGCAGAGATACTTCGGCGAAATAATGATGCCGTTTAGAGCCATGGCTGAGAGAGCGCTGGAGAAAATTAAGGGTCTGGAAATTGATATGATAGCGCCAAGTCATGGACCAATACATAGAGACACGCGGAGGATCCTCGAAGCATACGGCAGATGGGCAGGCGGCGAAACGAGGCGAAAGGCCACGATAGTTTACGTGTCTATGTGGAACAGCACCGAAAAGATGATTCATCCGGTAGCAGAAACCCTGGCGTCTGAGGGCATTGAAATCGCGCTGTATAACCTGACTTCGGCAGACATAGGCGACGTGGCAAGGGACCTGGTTGACTCGAGAGCCGTTGTCTTGGGCGCACCCACAGTGCTGGGCGGTATGCATCCCCTAGCCCTGTACGCTACCTATTTGGTGAGGGCTTTACGTCCACCGACAAGATTCGGGGTTGTTGTTAGTTCGTACGGATGGGGTGGAGGCGCCATAAGGCACATCCAGGAGATCCTGGGGCCATCGAAGATCGAGGTTGTTGGAGCCATGGAGGTTAATGGTCCACCTTCTGAGAATGACGTTGAGCAACTCATAGAATTGGGTAAGACTCTTGCTAGGAAAATTAAGGAGGAAAGCAAATCGAGGAAAATAAATTAGAGGGTTTTGCCCTAAACATAGACGGTCTACAACTGTGAAATGACGATGTCAAGTTCTAGAAAAAAGAGGTTATCGTGCCCCTGTTATCCTATCCCGGGTTCCTGGAGTGTATATAGCGTTCTGCCTTAGACAAAGGGATCTTTAGGTGGGGTCCATGCTTCGTGTAGGTCTTGTAGACCTCCAGCGCTTCATACTACGGCATAAGAATGCCCTCTTTTTCGTGTCGTAGAAAAACGTTAAATTTGAGTCAGATTTTGGAAAAAAAGGAGAAAGACCAAATAACTATTAATCTAGGTTGATTAACAATTATCTGGTCAGTATCTTCTGTGTTTTTGGTAGCACTCTCTACAGTAGACCGGTCTACCCTCTTTGGGTTTAAAGGGAACCTCTGCTTCCTTGCCGCAGTCAGCACAAGTTATCTTGTACATCTTCCTTGGAGGGCGATCAAATCCCCGTCCGTAACTCATTTCTATTCCTCCGTTTGGATATGTTTAGACATATCTTAAAGATAATTGATGGATCGGTGTTATTTAACTTCGTCATGGAGTGTCTCTCTGTTAGGAGAGTAGAGGCTTCGAGATTAACTGGGATGTAATGCTCATTTTATGACCTTAAGTTCTCCACGCTTTCCAACGTTGAGCTGCTTAACCCCATAAAACTCGGTTATATATCCATTTTTGACTTGGATGACGTCGTTCACGACTATAGAGTCTATCTGTTGATTCCATAAGGCTAGATTGATTTTCTCATCCTCATCGCCTATTGTGGCGATGGCCAGGCGATTAATCTGGCCAAAGCGGGACATAACCTTTCTAGGCTCAGAGA
>JBHHXX010000003.1:0-64125 GCA_046757245.1 Candidatus Geothermarchaeales archaeon | reverse complement strand
TCTAGGAGAGATTGATTCTCCGGTGAGCCCTCTATCTCCGTTCGTAAGCGGTCTATCCTCCGAACTATGAGTTCCTTCAGCTGATTCAAGACGAGCTCCGACGAGAGTCTCGCGTATTCCTCGTCCGTCTTGAAGAGGATCATCTCCTTATCGCACTTAGGACAGTAGTACTTGCCCTCCTTCTCGAGAAGGAGGAATTCGCATAGGGGGCAAGGCTTGGACGTGAGCTTCGCGCCCCCGCGGATGTGGCCGGCGGCCCTCTTCATCGCCTCCTCTTCCACCTCGAACCACCCCTCCAACCTGTAAATAACGACGTGAATAACATTTATGTTTATGTTCAAGGTTTAGTTAATTAGTTATATATACGTATTTCTGATCATCGGGCTTAACGACTGTTTGAGATTCCCACTTTATGAATGGTGTTGGCGCTATGTCTAAGAGAAAGAAAAAGGTGAAGGACGAGGAACACAAGAAGAAGATACTCGAGGTAACGGCCATACTGCAGAACATCAGCCAGACCACCATAATCCCAAGAAACATAAGAAGGACGGCCGACTCAGCCATCGAAACCCTCCGAAACGAAGATCTCACCCCAGGGGTTAGAGCCGCCAACGCGGTGAGCATATTGAACGGGATACTCCACGACCCCAACATGCCCTCCTTCGCTCGAGTGAAGATCTGGAATGTAATTGGGATGCTTGAGACGATTCAGGACTGAGGGAGAGCTGATGGAGCTCCTCAAGAGGCTCTCGGAGGCTTTCGGCGTAGCTGGCTTCGAGAAGGAGGCTTTAGACATCGTGCGCGAAAGCGTGGAGCCCCACTCGGACGAGATGGAGAGGGACAACCTGGGCTCGCTGCTCTTCACGATTAGGGGTGAGGCTGAGAGACCCAGGGTGTTGGTGGTCGGACACATCGACGAGATCGGGTTTATGGTGAACGCCTTTGAAAAGGGCTTCATAAAATTTATACCCATAGGGGGATGGGACAACCAGATCCTACAGTCCCAGAGGGTCGTGATCCAAACGAGGAAGGGGAGGGTCAAGGGGATCATCAGCTCCAAGCCACCACACCTCAAGGACGCGGAGGAGAGGAAGAAGGTGGTGGAGGTGAAGGACATGTACATCGACGTGGGGGCCACCTCCGAGGAGGAGCTGAAAGAACTTGGCGTCAGAATCGGAGATTCCATCATGCCCGACGCCGGGTTCGAGAAAAGCGCCTTCCAAGACCGTGTCATCGGGAAGGCCTTCGACGACCGGATAGGCGTCTACGCGGCTATAGAGATCATAAGGAGGATAAGGTCCCAAAACATAACACACCCCAACACGGTCATCGGCGCGGCCACGGTTCAGGAGGAGGTGGGACTCAGGGGCGCGAGGACGGTCCCTAACATTGCGAACCCCGATGTAGCCATCATCTTCGACGTGGACATCGCCGGCGACGTGCCCGGCATCAAGGAGTATGAGGCGACGGTGAAGCTCAACAAGGGACCCGCCATCGTGGCCTATGACGCCTCCATGATCGCCAACAATAACCTCAAGGAGTTAGCCATCGAGGTGGCTGAGAGGAACGAGATTCCCTACCAGCTCTCGGTGATCTCGAGGGGTGGAACCGACGCCGGTCAGATACACCTTTACAGGGCGGGCTGCCCCAGCTTGGTCATAGGCTTCCCCACTAGGCACATCCATTCCTTCACCTCCCTCCTCTCCATGAGGGATGTGGAAAACGCCATTAAACTGGCCATAGAGTTGATTAAAATCTTGGACGAGGAACAGGTGAGGAAGCTGGCGCTAGGGTGACCTCCAAATGGGGACCTTGTGCTGAGAACCCTTAACCACACGTATTTCGAAAGCGGGAGCTATAGGGTTCTCAAGGATTAACGGATAAAATCGTATTCCGATCGGAATATTTATATCAACAAAATATAAAAATTAGAATATTTATAAGGATGATGAACGGAGCATGAGACTCGAGGTAACCCTTGGAAGAGGCTTACCCGTGGCTAAGCTCCCCATGGAGTTCGTCGAGAGGAAGGGCAAGGGACACCCCGATGTCATCTGCGACAGAGCATCCGAGGAACTGAGCATCAGCCTCAGCAGATACTACATAGAAGCTTATGGAAGGATCCTACACCACAACGTGGACAAGTGCATCCTCGCTGGGGGTCGATCAAACGCTAGGTTTGGAGGGGGTCAGGTGATGGACCCCATCTACCTGCTCTTGGTCGGGAAGGCGGTGGTCGACACCGAGGGTCCAAATAAGGTCCCCCTCAGCGGGCTTGTCGTGGAGCACACGAAGGAATGGCTCAGGAAAGAGTTCAGGTTTCTGGACGTGGAAAACGATATAGTCATAGATTATAGAATTAGACCTGGGAGCCCGGACCTGATAGGGAACTATGAGGAGGACCCAGAGATCCCGAGGGCCAACGACACGAGCCTCGCGGTCTCCTACGCACCGCTGACGGACACGGAGAAAACGGTCTATCGGGTGGAGGAGACGCTGAACTCCGAGGAGGTCAAGAGGAGACACCCAGAGATCGGTGAGGATATAAAGGTCATGGGCGTCCGCCACCTAGATGAGATCCACCTCACAGTGGCCGCGGCCACCATTTCAAGTCTGATACCTGATGCCCACCGCTACGCCGAAGTCAAGGAAAGCATAGGGGAATTAGCCCTTGAAGCCGCGGCTAAAATCACGCAGAGCGAGGTCAGCGTGAGCGTAAACACAGCCGACAATCCAGAGAAAAACATCTACTACCTAACGGTCACCGGGACCAGCGCGGAGAGCGGAGACGACGGCCAGGTGGGGAGGGGGAACCGTGCGAACGGCCTCATCACACCCTATAGACCCATGACACTGGAGGCAACGGCTGGGAAGAACCCCACCAGTCACGTCGGAAAGATATACAACATCGCTGCCCAAGAAATCGTCCAGCTGCTAATAAAGGAGCGAGGAGACGTGGAACAGGCCTATTGCTACATGGTGAGCGAAATAGGGAAGCCCATAACGGAACCTCAGGCCGTCAACATAGAGGTTCACACATCGGGAAGCCTGGGCTCCATTAGGAGCACCGCCGCCTCCATCACGGAGCAGGTTCTGGAGGACCTCCCAAAGATCTGGAGGGGCATCCTAAACCGCGAATACCAGCTTTTTTAACTGGGTCAAACCTTCCTTGGAGTCGACGCCGTGTAAAGGGTCCTAGGGCTTCAAGAGGTCGGACCTCGTCACGATGCCCATAACCTTGTCCTTCTTGGTCACCAAAACGGCCTGATAAAACCCTAGGATCGAAGACAGGAGCTCCACCGGCGTGTCCTCCGCGACGGTGGGGAAGGGATCACCCATGACCTTTCCCACCTTATCCTTCAGGAGTTCATCGATGGAGAGACCCTCGGACACGTGCTTGACAAGGATTTTCTCCGAGACGCTGCCGATCACCCTGCCCCCCTCAAAGACGGGCATCTGGGAGATCGCGTGCTCATACATGAGTTTCACGGCTTTCTCCACTGGGTCGTCGCTCTCAATGCTGATTACATCCTTGGCCATCACGTCTGAGGCCCTCTTCGTCTCCTTCAAGCGTAACCTCTCTAGGCCGTCGAAGAGAGCCTTCGCCTTGGAGTAGGAGGGGTCGGTTTTCCCCGCCTCGATCTTTGCTATCAATGACTGGCTGACTCCCGAGAATCTCGCCAAGTCGGTCTGGGTCAATCCCAGCATTTTCCTCATCCTCGCGATATCCCTCAACTCGGGCAGCATAAGAATAGCAACGTTACTCTATCTATTTATTCTTTTTGGAATATTTTTATCAGAAGATTATTTGAATAAGAATAATTCCACGTTTAATCCTAGGGAGGGGGCTCGCTTGAGAGCCACCAAGGCGGTGGTTCTCGCGATGTTCTCTAGGGAGATCGAGGCGATGGGAGATGAATGGTTTTGGCACGGGGGATGGGCTTAGCGGGTCAAGAAGCTTTCCTCCATGAATGCGCGATGAAACGTCTCAAGGCCTCCTCGAAGGCAGTCTGGGGCATGGATGTATGTCTGAAATGTGGAGGGATTGATGTGGAGATGACTCTGAACCTTACTAATCTGGGGATCGTTTACCTCACCTTCGTGCCTCCATGGATTCAAAGTATAAAAGAGGCGTTTAGCACCTAATTTTGGGTTAAATGAGGGCTATGAGGAGAAGGCGCAGATTAAAATCCGTCCACATCCTAGCTGTAATACTCGTCGTCGCCGGAATCGGGGCCCTAACGGTGTCACTGACTAAACCGCCGCCACTAACGCCTCAGCCCATCCAGACAGGGGTCAAAGTTATAAGGGTTGTGGAAGGAAGGTTCAGAGAGACGGATCAGCCCGTCATGGCGGAGGGAGGAAAGCTGGTGGTTTACTTCTTCACGGCCACCGACTGCGTCTATTGCGCTAAGGAGAGGATACCCTTCGTAGAGGCGATGGGGGAGTTCGGGGAGTGGAGGGGTCTGAAAAGGATCAAGACGAAGGACATACCCACCTACTCCCTGGAGGAGTCTTCCTTCGCCAGCGAGAGGATAGAGGTGAGGCTCTATGAGTTGGATAAACAAGCGTTGAACCCGGGGGTGAAGGAGTTTTTCGAGAGGTATAGCCCGGAGCACAGGATACCCACCCTCATCATAGGGGGCAAATACTTTAGGATAGGGGCCTACCCCGGGGTTGGCGACGACTTCAAGAGGAACACCTATGAGATCACCCCCTCGCAGGAGAGGGAGATCGACAACATAGTGTCCCTCGTCGTTGAGCTCTTGGAGGAGGTCTCCCAGCGCTCCTAGTTGGAAGGTTTAGTTATGGTCGGGGTTTAGTGCTTCAAAATGAGGAGAACCCTCACGTTTCTCACCCTCCTCGGCGCTTTGGGCGTCTTCATCTCCCTATACCTCTTGTTCGTCCACTACTCGGAAACCTATGTGTGTGGGGTGGGTGACTGCGACTACGTGAACAAGAGCGCCTACTCCGAGGTCTTTGGCGTACCCGTCGCCCTCTTGAGCTTATTGGCCTTCTCATACTTTTCCGCGCTGAGTCTCTTGGGCATCGGGAATAAGATAAGGGTAGGCCTCGCGGCGAGGCTCATCTTCTTCCCCTCCTTGGCCTCGACTGCGTATGCCACCTATCTACAATATATCGAGTTCTTCGTGCTCCAAGCCTTCTGCTTATATTGCACAATCCTCTATGGAGAACTCCTATTGATACTGGGGTTGAGCCTACGAAGTCTCTCCGCGAAGTGACTGAGAAGGTCGTTAAGGTTCAACCACGGACGGTCTCTAGCCACTTCATGGCGGTGGTCTGGGTGGTTGGTCAGACCCAGTCCTAAGCAGGGGGAACTGTCGCAAGACGATGAGGCCGACTATGAGCGAGGCGTATAGGTCGATGATGGCTTGGACGGTGTTCCAGAAGGCCACCTCACCCAGGTATGCCCCTAGTCCGACGAGGCCCACGGAGAGTCCGAAGAAGCTCTGGGAGGTGGAGAAGAAATGGATTACTTGGTCTGGGGTCATGCCGAAGAAGACGGGGATGGCGAAGTAGAGGTTGAAGACGATGGTGGCGACGTCCCTCACGGCGATGGCGGCTATGCCTGAGATCGCGTAGAGCTGCCTGTTAGCGAGGAGGCGCTCCATCCCAAATCTGTGGGCGAAGGCGGCGGGTATGATGAACATCCATAGGCTGCTGACAGACTTCATGATGGCTCCAACCCAGCCCCCGGCGAAGGGCCCTAGGACTCCGACGAGGGGTACGCTGATGAGGAGGGAGAGGAGGGCGCTCCTGACCCCGAAGAGCATCCACGCGAGCATCCAGGGCACGGCGACCAAGTCTATCCTCATGTAGAAGGGTGTTAGGAAGAAGGGGGGTAAAATCTGGAGGACGACGGATAGGGAGGCTAGCACGGCCGCGCCCACGATCACCACGGTTGCCCTCGGCTTTTTCATGTCAGTTTACTGGGTTCCTAGTCTTAAAAGCTCATATACCCAAAAATGGGTAGGAAGATTTGGTTATGGGTAAAGAGGTTTGGGCGGCTAGCTACTCTTCCCTCAGCATTTTCTCGGTGGTTCCGTCGGCCCTCCCCACCAATATTTCATCGGCTTCATCGAGGAATATGCCCACGTCGAGCACCCCGGGGAAGATCCTAAACTCGAGGAAGAAATCCTCGGGGCTATAGTCGCTGGGCATCCTCACGTCGAGGATCGTGTTTCCATTCTCGGTTATGATGGGGTATCCCCTCTCATTCGTCCTCAGGGTGTAGTCGAAGCCCTTGCTCTTGAGCCTTGAGCCGACAAGCGCGCAGGCGTGAGGCGTGGTCTCCAGGGGGATGAGCGCCTTCTCGCCGATGCTGGTGGAGACCTTTCCCTCGTCCACGACGATGAGATAGTATCCAGCTAGGTGGGCCAATATCCTCTCCTTGACGAGGGCGCCTCCCCCTCCCTTGACGAGTCTGAGCTTTGGGTCCACTTCGTCGGCTCCGTCGACGGCCCAGTCGACCCTGTTCACGTATCTCAGGTCCCTCAGGGGGAGGTTGAGTTTTTTCGCCTCAAGGGTGATTTGTGAGGAGGATGGGACGAGGGAGACGTCTAGGTCTCTCTTCTCGATGGTCTTCGCGGCGAACTTGAGGAATTGGGCGACGGTGCTCCCGCTGCCCAGGCCCACGATCTGTTTGTCCTTGAGCCTCTTGGCGGCTTCCTTGGCCGCGGCGGCCTTTCCCTTCGCCTCACTCCTCCCTCTCAATCTTCTCCATCTCCCTCATGGCCTCGGCCACCTTCTCCATGATGGCCTCGAGGTCTTGGCTGGGCCTCTTTTTCTTTTTTGCCTCCTCCTCTTTCTCGGGCTTCTCCTCGGCCTTGGTGAGGCCCGTCTCCCTCCTTATCTTCTCGATCTCCCTCTCGATCTCCCTCACCCTGTGGGACGTGGTTCCGAGGAGTTGGCTCCTCTCGCGTTCGAGCTGTTCGAGGCGGGCGTACTTCTCGATGGTGGAGATCTCTTGGTTGACCTCCCTCAGCTGGAACTCGTGTTGGCGGACCATCTCTTCCCTCTCGTCCTCAGAGATCTTGCCCTCGGCCTCGGCCTCGTAGATGCGGGTTATGGCGTGGCTGAGGATCTCTCGCTCAAGGAGGAGGCGGACCATCTTCTGGTTCATCCCGGTGACGGTTGGGGGTTTGGCGGCCCCGGGGGGTGGGGCCTCCGTGGGCACCTCGAGGAACTCGCTTGGCTCCTCCCTGGGCATCTCTAGGCTGGTGCCCCTGAGGTGGAGTAGACCCGCTAGGAGGATGATTCCCGATGAGGTGGTTGAGGATAGGAGTAGGATGAGTTCCCCTGGCGTCATTGGTCCTTCCATAAAGGCTTTGAACATATACGGTTAAAAAGCTGTTGTTTCGCGCCGTGGCTCAACCGCTGGAAAGGAGGCAACTATGTTTAACCATAGTGTGCATTATTGAAATAGACAAAATCGTGTTTTGGCGAAGTGTATGATCGTTTTATCATTCCTCTCGTCTTTCCCAATATCTTCTCAAACGTTCTAACGTTTTAACATATCCTTCTGAAGCACCTTTTTTCTTAACGTGTTCGATTCTTCTATCAACCGCCTCAACGTTTGGCAGTGCGATTTTAAGCCGTGCCCATCCCGATTTCACTTTTTTCATAGCCCATAGCGGTCCATTTAAGGATTTCCTCATCATCGCAAATTATTTTACCATAGAACGGAGCGTAGGCCTCATCGGCCGATTCCCCCATGGCATCCTCTACGTGTTCATACCAGAAGTCCAAAGCCTCTTTCTCACCGTCAAAGTAATAGGTCAACTTACACACCTTCGGCCTCTTCATCCAATGATCCCTTATCCCCACCCTCTCACGTTCATCGGGATGTCTACCGCTATTACAGAAAATTTTTTCCTCGATGGCGGCGTCGCAGTAGCCATGAGGTATATCTACACCTGCCACTCCAGCCAGCTCCAATACAATTATGCAATGCTTTTCTTTAGACATGTTCCTCACATGATTCCATGTTAGCCACTGAGATTAAGAGAACCATATAACCCAGATGGGGTTTATAGTAGAGATGACATAATACCTCCCTAATGTCCTATAAAATATTCCATAAATGGTATATTTATCGGTCAAGCTTTGACCCTTAACCATGTTTGCCATCAAAACTGGGTCATCGGGCGACGAGGTCGTAGGCCGTCTCGGAGGCCCTCTCCACGACGCTGGCCTCATCCACGGTCTGAACCACCCCATCCCTCACAACGATCCTTCCATCGACGATCACGGTCTCCACGTCGTCCCCCGAGCATGAGTAGAGCACGTTCGCGTAGTAGTCGTGCACCGGAGCCGAATGGGCCCCCATAAAGTTCAACAGTATGACGTCGGCCCTCTTCCCAGCCTCGAGGCTCCCAAACCTGTCTTCTCCACCCAAGACGGCGGCCCCACCCCTCGTCGCCATCTCCAAAACCTTCCTCGCCGGGAGAACCGTCGGGTCCATAAGCCTGATCTTCTGGAGCAGGGCGGCGATGCGAGCATCCCCGAGCAGGTCCAAGGTGTTGTTGCTGGCGGGTCCATCCGTGCCCAAGCCCACGGTCACCCCAGCCTCCAAGAGCTCGGCAACTGGGGCCATGCCCTGAGCCAGCTTCATGTTGGCCACCGGGTTGTGGGAAACCTTCACCCCGTGTCGAGCCAGCGCCTCAACTCCGCCCTCACCCAGGTAGATGCAGTGGGCGGCCAACACATCTGGCCCCAAGAAGCCAATCTCCTCTAGGAGCTCCACTTGGTGGAGCCCGTGTCTCTTCCTCACTTCTTCAACCATCTCCTTGGACTCCGCGAGGTGGAGGTGGATACCTATGCCGTGTTCCGAGGCCGCGCGTCGAACCTCCCTGAGGAACTCGGGGCTGCAGGTGTAGGTGGCGTGGGGGCCAAACTGATATCGTATCAACCCCTCCTTATTGTTAAACTTCCCCGCTCGAGCTATCGTCTCCTTCAGCCCCCTTCGAGCTCCCTCCGGGTCCCTCACCTCGATGAGGCCGGGGGCCAAGAAGCCCCTCATCCCCACCTCTAGGGCCGCCTTGGCCACGGAGTCCTCATAGAAGTACATGTCGGAGAACGTGGTCACGCCGTGCTTGACCATCTCTAGGCAGCCGAGGAGAGCCCCATGGTAGACGTCCTCGGGCCTCAGATTTGCCTCCAGGGGCCAAACGACGTCCTCGAGCCAACGCCTCAGGGGCATGTCCTCGACTATGCCTCGGAGCAGGGTCATGGGCACGTGGGTGTGGCAGTTGACGAAGCCCGGGAGGGCGACCATGCCCCTCCCCTCGATCTTTTCCTCGGCTCGAAACCTAGCCTTCGAAGCCTCGCCCACGAAGGTGATCCTCCCATCATGTATGGCGACGGCCCCCTCCTTGATTAGGTCTCTCCTTCCACCCATGGGCAGTATGGCGCAGTTTCTGATGAGGATGTCCACCTTCTCCAAGGATTCCACCCACAAAACACAGATTCCATGGGAAGATAAGGGTTTGGGGTTGGGTGACCCATGTAGGTAGGTTGAGGAGGAGGGGGTAGATGGCTAGATACGCCATCGCCATCTTAGAGGTCTACGGCATGATCTAGAAGACGTACGGGGCCCCCATGGTTATCTCTCCTCCACGTATCTCCTCTGATACACCCTGAGTCTCTTTCGATCCCGACCGTTTAAGATATTTAAAATCCCACTTTATTAAATAAAATTTTTATATCCCACATAATCATATTATCTATTTTGGTGGGAATATGAGTATTTCAAAGGTGGATAAAAAGGGGCGCCTAGCCATACCCAAAAGTCTTCGTGAAAGCCTTAGCATCGAGAAGAAGGTCTTGATAATCAACGCTGGGGACCACTTGAAGGTTATACCCCTCCCCCCCAACCCCTTCAAAGTTTTACACGGAACCTTCAACACCGAAAAACCCTTCAGGGAGCTAAGAAGACGGGCCGAGTCCCTCGCCCTCGACGAGGCTAAGAATAAAACGAGGTAGGACTTCGATGCCGCTCATCGAAAACGACGTAGTTTTCGCATACCTCAACGAGTTTGACCCTGAGCACAGCACAGCGGAAAGAATATTCGGGAAGTTGGAAAGGGGGCAGATAAGAGTTGAAATCTCCTCGGTCAGCCTACTAGAGATGGAACTAATCTATAGAAGTGAGGGAAGAGAAGACATGCTCCTAAGAGATCTGGCCGCGCTCGCCTCACTGCCCAACGTATCCTACATACCGCTGACACCAGACATCGCCTTAGCCAGCGTCTACCTACGCCAAACCCTCAACCTCACCTTCTTCGACTCCCACTACGCCGCCACAGCGCTCAGCACGAACGGCACAATAATATCCTTCGATAAAACATATGAAGGCGTCCAAGGCCTTAGGAGAATTAAACCCGAAAGCGTTTAGACAAATGTCCTCTATGGCACAGTTTCTGATGAGGATGTCCACCTTCTCCAAGGATTCCACCCACAAAACTTCGGGTTGAAACCCTTTAAAGCCCTCACGCGAACCTAAATATTCATCGAATCATGGCAGAGGTGAACCGATCGAGCCTCATAAGGGACCCCACCCTCGCCCCCATGGGCAGGGAGAAGCTGGAGTGGGCCGAGGCGTTCATGCCCCTCCTAGCCCAGCTCAGGAGGGAGTTCGAGGAGACCAAGCCCTTCGAGGGGCTGACAATGGGCATATGCCTACACCTAGAGGCCAAGACAGCCATCCTCGCCAAGACCATCGCCCTCGGCGGAGCCAAGGTCGCCCTCACCTCTTCCAACCCCGAGACCACCCAAGACGACGTCGCCGCCGCGGCCACCGAGTTCGCCCGAGTCTACGCCTGGAGGGGAGAAACCCCAGAGGAGTACCTCCAAAACCTGAGGCGCGTCCTCGACCACGAGCCCCACGTCATCATCGACGACGGAGCCGACCTAGCCTCCATGATCCACACGGAGAGGAGGACCCTCTTGGGGAGGGTCATCGGCGTCTGCGAGGAGACCACCACCGGGGTCACCCGGCTGAGGAACATGGAGAGGGAGGGCATCCTAGGCTTCCCCGTGATCGCCGTGAACGACGCCAAGATGAAGCACCTCTTCGACAACCGATACGGCACCGGGGAGTCAACCCTCTTTGGCATACTCAACGCCACCAACCTAACCCTGGCAGGGAAAACCCTCGTGGTCGCGGGCTATGGCTGGGTGGGTCGCGGCGTGGCCGCGAGGGCTCGGGGCATGGGCACCAGAGTCATCGTCACCGAGGTCGACCCCATCAAGGCCCTGGAGGCCCACATGGAGGGCTTCAAGGTCGCCCCACTCCTGGAGGCCGTGGGGGATGCTGATATCGTCATAACCACCACCGGGGTGAAGGACGTGGTTCGAAGGGAGCACTTCGAGGCGGCCAAAGACGGGTGTCTCTTCTGCAACGCCGGTCACCTCGACGTGGAGATCTCCATACCGGACCTGGAGGCCCTCTCCGTCGAGAGGTGGGAGACGCGAGAGCTCGGAGCACCCTACCTGGGCAAACTCGTCCAAGCCTACAAGATGGGGGACGGCAGAACCCTCTATCTCCTCGGCAAGGGGAGGCTCGTCAACCTGGTGTGCGGTCAAGGCCACGCCGCGGAGATCATGGACCTAACATTCGCCCTCCAGTTGGAGTCCTGCCGATACCTCGTCGAAAACAGGGGGAAGCTGGAGGCTAGGGTCCACGGGGTGCCCCCAGAGGTGGATAGGAGGGTCGCTGAGCTTGCCCTCTCCTCCCTCGGGGTCAGGATAGACTCCCTCACAGGGGAGCAGGAGAAGTATCGGAGGATGTGGCGTCTGGATTGAGCCCCAGAGGACTTAAACACCGTATCGCTGAGCGGTGAAAGGCTCCACCCCACATCCCCAGAGCCTCCCTACTCCTACCACCCTCTTTCACCCTCCAAGAGGTTATCTTTCAGGCGTAGAAGGCTCCAAAGCATCCAACATCCTTATGGCATCGAGTGCCACCCTAGTTTCAAGGTCTATCGCCTCCTGAACCCTCTCATCCAGCTCACCCTTCCTCTCCCCAGGCTCAAACTCACCCTTCTTCTCCCCCCTAATCAAGTTTCCATCCACCGCGAGGATTGCCCCCGAGCGTAGCCCCCTTAGGCCGCAGAGGGTGAACAACATCGAACACTCCATCTCCACCGAGAGCACACCAGCCCTCCCCCACCGAGACACGAGCTCTGGATCCTCAGCGTAGAAGGCATCGCTGGTCCAGACGATGCCAAGCCTATGGGGGACGCCGAGTCTCCGAGCCGCCTCGATCAAGGCGTTGGAGACCTCGAGGGAGGCCACGGCGGGATACTCGATGGGGACATAGGCCCTGGTCGCTCCATCCATCCTGACGGCGGCGTGGGCGATCACGATGTCTCCGATGTCGATGTCCTCTTGGAGGGCCCCGGTCGTGCCCACTCGGATGAGGGTGTCTGCCCCTATCCTCCTGAGCTCTTCCACGGCGATGGCGGTTGAGGGGCATCCTATGCCCGTGGAGGTCACCGAGACGGGGACGCCGCGGTAGTTTCCAGTATAGGTGATGAACTGTCTATATTCAGCCACCCTTCGGGATTCATCGAAGTGCTTTGAGATTCTCTCAGACCTCTTGGGGTCGCCTGGGAGGAGGACGTATCGGGCCACGTCGCCCACCCCACACATGATGTGGGGCTGTAAACGCTTCGCCATTTTCCATCCACTCTTGGGTGCCCAAAAACTAGTGGTGCACCAAATACTGGTTATTTTTGTATTTGAATTTATGTGATTAGCGGTGCGGGTCTTCGTCTAAAGTTTGAGGGCTACTCTGAACCCCCCTTTCGAGGCGTTCGTAAGATATCGCGCTGTAACGCTTGAGCCGTGTGCGTGGAGAAAAGAACCTATTAAAGTTTAACCCACCATCCTCAATATGCAGGTGTCACTCGAAGTGAAGGGGTCCAGATGGGAAATCTATCTGGAGAAGACGGTCACCATCCTCTCGAAGGAGCTCAACAGACTGGAGGAAGAAAGGAAAAACATGCTCTCCAAGATCGAGAGCATCGAGGAGACCTATCAGACCGAATCCGTCTCAAGCCTAGGCCCAGCCGAGATGACGAAGAAAGCGATGGAATGGATCTCATCGATCAAGAAGATGACGGCCTACTCCCTCTCAGCCCTCTTCATGGTGGGGGACGAAGACGTGCAGACCTCCCTAGGGAAGGCCTCCGAAGAGGCGAGAGACTTCATATCCACCGGGATTACCGATAAACTCCTCGAGGTCTTTGAAATCCTTAAGGACGCCGAAAAACTCTACAACATGACTCGATCACGCACCTTCGACAGATACGTGGGAACCACAACCATCTACGACGCCTCCCTCCAAAGGCTCCACAGGAAACTGAGGGAGAGGCTCTCCACGGCTAGCTCCATCGCCACTCCGATCTTCGAGGGCGCGATCATCTACCAGAAGTTCATTCTCTCCAAGATGATCAAGGAGTTCATCCTCATGGGCGTGAAGGCTTAGACGATGTGAGATAAAGGGGTGAACATAGAGCCGACTCCTCCACCTCAACTCGTTTGACTTTCAGATTTCAACGGTCTTACCCACCTTCATCTCCTGAGCCAGTTCAAATAATCTGACGGCCGTGGACACGTCCTGTAGGGCGAGACCCACGGACTTGAAGAGGGTGATCTCATCGTCTGACACCCTGCCCCTTTTCTCACCCGCCACGATCTCCCCCAGCTCAGCGTAGATGTGATCAGCCGTTATGAGACCCTGCGAGATGGGTATGATGAGGTCACCCGCCTCCTCCAGGGCCGCCTCCCGAGAGTCCACAACAACCCTGCTTCTCCTCACGATCACCTCATCGAGCTCCCGCATGGTAGGCGTGTAGGACCCCACTCCATTTATATGGGTGCCCTCCCCAACCCATTCGCCCCTAAAGACGGGCTCCCTGGAGGTCGTGGCGGTCGCTATGACATCAGACCCCACCACGGCGTCTCTCGGATCATCAACCATGAACACGTCTATGCCCAACTTTTCACCCATCTCCTCGCAGTATTTTTTGCTGGACGCTGGATCAACATCGTAAACCCTCGCCTCCTCTACGTCTCGAGCCTCGCAGATAGCCCACAGCTGGGTTCTCGCCTGCACGCCAGCGCCGAAGATCCCCGCCACCTTGGAATCCTTCCTGGCGAGGTATTTCGTCGCCACACCGCTCACAGCCCCCGTCCTCATAGCGGTTATCGAGGCTCCATCCATGATCGCCAGCAGCCTACCTGTCTCAGCCTCATGCAGCAAGACCGTGGCCAAAATCGTCGGCAAATTATATTTCTCGGGGTTTTTAGGGTACACGGTTACGACTTTTAACCCCAGAGCCTTCATGCCCCCCACGTAGGCGGGCATGACGAGGTGTAGTCCACCATAGTCCTCAAGGCTAATCGAGGGGCGTAGAGGCATCTTAACGGTTCCCAGCGCGAGTTGTCTAAAGCCCTCCTCCACGGCCCCCATCGTCTCCTTCATGTCGAGGATGGATTCAACATCCTGCCTCGAGAGAACGAGAACCAAGGTTACGCCCCAACACCTAGTCTATGTCTCGGGTTTAAAAAACCACGTCGCTGAAAGGCATCTTCAAGACCTGGGAGACCCACTCAGACAGGCGATCGCCTCTATCTCAACCCTCCAATAGTCTCTGGCGAGGCTTTTGATGCCCACAGTCGACCTCGTCGGGAAGGGCGTCTTAAAGAAGGTCGAATAAACCTTATTCATCTCCTCGTATTCCCCCATGTCCTTGAGGAAAACCGTCACCTTCACGACGTCATCCATAGTTGCCCCTGAAGCCTCAAGGATTGCCCTCACGCTTTCCAGGGCCAGCCTAGTCTGCTCAGCCGCGCTCTCGGGGGTTTCACCGGTCCTAGGGTCGACGCCCACCTGACCCGATACGAAGACGAAGTCGCCGCCACGAACCCCCTGGGAGTATGGACCCACGGGTTTTAGGGACTTGTCGGTCTTTATCTCCTCTTTAACCATCTATTCATCACCAGATAAGATAACGATGGCATTAAAGTTAAAGACTTCTAGGCGGATCTGCGTCTACGCGTTCCTTTCTCCACGCCCGAGGATCCTCGTCAGTCCCTCTCTCAACCCAATCTTGGCCTTGAAGGCTAGGACGTCCTCGCTCTTAGATGTGTCAGCATAGCTTCTCCTTATGTCGCCGGGCCTCGGCTCCACGTATATTGGCTCCAGATTTCTCCTCCCGCATAGCTTCAATAGCGTGTCAGCGAGCTTATTTATGGTGGTGGGCTTCCCCGTGGCTACGTTGAAAACCTCTCCAACCGCTTTCTCGCTCTCCAGGGCCCTCATGTTCGCCTCAACGACGTCCTCTACGTGGATAAAGTCCCTCGTTTGCTCCCCATCCCCGAAGATCACGGGGGGCTCACCTTTTATTATCTTATCGGTGAAGCTCGATATGGCGCCGCTGTACTGTTCAGACTTCTGCCTAGAGCCGTAGACATTGAAGTACCTAAGGATCACCGTCTCAAGGCCAAAAGCCGCATGGAATATCCCGCAGTAGTGCTCAGCCGCTAGCTTCGAGGCCCCGTAGGGAGATATGGGCCTCAAGGGATGATCCTCCCTGATGGGTGTGCTCTCGGGCTCCCCGTAGACGGCGGTTGAAGAGGCGTGGATGAAGCGCTTCACCCCAGCCTTAACACAGCCCTGTAGCATACTTAGGGTCCCCATCACGTTGATCTCCTCGGTGACAAGAGGATTCTTAAGGGAGAAGTCCACGCCCAAGAGGGCCGCCTCGTTGAAAACCGCGTCCACTCCTTTCAAAGCCGCCTTGACAACCCTGGGATACCTGATGTCCTCCTTGATGAGCCTAAAATTCTTTTTTTTCAAGTGTCGCCTCACATTCTCCATCTTCCCAGCGAAGAGGCTGTCCAAAACGACGACTTCAAAGCCCTCCTGCATTAACCTGTCCACTATGTGGCTTCCTATGAAGCCCGCTCCACCGGTCACAAGAATCTTGGAGTAATCGCTCATTTCCAGACACCCTTATTACCGACTATATACTTTTTAGGTTTTTTATTATAACTTTTACAAAACTACCTCATTATAAGGAATAAGTATGAAAGTACGCACGCACTCAAACATTGAGAATCTTTGAGTTGCTAATCAACGGTGTCCAACACCCTGAACCCACTCAAAGTTCGGCGTGAATATTCTTCCCATCAGTTGGGGTCGATCATTCTTCCTTCTCTGATTCCCCACTCTCTGACAATGCCTCGATGGGTTCCGGCGGTGGAGTAGTGGCCAGGGTGTAGCCTATCCAGGCCACTATACACAACATCGTGGCTAAGGCAATGAACGCCGTCAGCTGAAGAATCAGGAGGGACCACTCGGATAGGAAGACGAGCCAGCCGTAGGCCAATACGCCCAAAGCACTTCCAATTAACAGGATGGTACCTAAAGCTTGATCCTTAGACATTCGTCTCACCCAACGACCTCAACGCGAAACCCTATTTAATGCCTCCCCGGACCAGATATAAAATACATCCAACTGATATAATATTTAAATATTATTTAAATGTTACCTTTATAATACATAAATACGATAATTTGTGAGGGTTAAAGGGGTGAGCTGGATGTCCATTGAAAGCGGGCTTATACTCAGTGAAGCTTTCACCCATACACGGGATTTTTTAACTAAGATTAAGCTCAGATCCCTGAGGAAGGGCGTCTGGTTTAGGGCCCTAAGCAGATTGGAGAGGATGATCGCGGATCTAACCATAAAGTGCGTGGAGAGGGCTCGTAGCGTACTATTGAGGGGCACGATTGTGAGGATCGTTTCAAAGCTCTTGGAGGCCCTAAAGTCTAGATTCCTCTCCGAGGTTGATGCCTTGGGGAGGAAATTGGCCGATAGATTTGGCCGAGTGGCTCAGAGACTGGGCTTCGGCGAGGCGATGAATTGGGTTGAAAACCCAGACTACATGAGGTATCTGGGTATAGTGGAGATAAACAAGCCTAGGATCTTCAGAACGTGTTTTTAAAGGTGAATGAAGCTAGGGCTGAGAAGATATGGGTTCAACACCGGGAGAGGGGTATCTTCGAGCGGTGTCCGCGGCCGAAGGTCAGGCTGTGGGATGCGAACTAAATACTCTACCATGGGCTGAACATCATCCACAGGGGCTGGAGGCTTTAGATTGAACTCACCAAGAGGCTCTTAGTGTACTGGGGGTCCGATGAATAAACCTTGAAAAGAGGTGATGGCTGTGGATAAGGATCGATTGGTCGGGGCTGGCATCTTCACAACCAGCATCGCAGGCCTCCTCATCTACGGTTGGCTCCTCTTCTTCACGGCCCCTCAGCTCATACTGCAGGTCACAGCTTTCATCGCTGTGGCGGCGGTCTTGGGAATACTGGCGTGGATCGGCTACACCATGGCTACCACACCTCCACCAGCACCGCTAGGGGCCGAGCCCCCCTCTACACAAGGATCGAATGAGCCCCCTCTGGAAACGAGGCAGGGGAAATAAGCCGGAAGGGCGATGGAGACGTCGACGCGGCCGAGGAACAAAACCTCCATGGTCGAATTTGAGAAAACGCAAAGAAAAGCTAGTTAGGTGCGCGTCGATCTCCCTGCCCCAGGCTGTCGTCAAGCAGATCGACAGGATCGTCGAGGAGTTCGACTACTGGCCCAGCAGGGCGGCCTTCATACGCGAGGCGTGTCTAGAGAAGGTTGAGAGGCATGGGGCTGAGCTTGAGACTCGAAGGGGCGTTGAACCTCCACTCAAAAGAAGGAAACGTCCTCATAGCCGTAACATCGAAGGTGAGAGGAGTGGGTAGCTTTTTTGAGGTGTTCTAGAGGAAGAGGGGAGAGGGTGTAATAGATGGGGTGGAACATGCTTGTATCAACCTCAACTTGGTTTTAGATGGCCTGGTAGAGTAGGTTGAAAAACATTGCTTGAAAATTGTTCCGTCGAGAAATGAATGGAATAGCACTTCAACCATGAAGGTGGCGTGGAGATTAGGATAGCCATCGTCACGGAGACCTTTCACCCCTATAGGGGAGGCTCATCGAAAAGATATCACGAGGTCTTCAAGAGGCTTGCGAGGCGGGGTCATGAGGTGGAGCTTTACACCGCTAGGCTCGACCCTCGCTGGAGCATGCTCGAGGAGGTCGATGGCGTCGTCGTCCATAGGTCTGATCGGGTTCACCCGAACTTTATCACGGGGGAAGGCTTCCGCTCCATAGGCTCTGTTCTGGGGTTTACGGCGTGGTCCCTCCGAGAGCTCTTGGGAGATGGGGATTTCGACGTGGTAGAGGCGAATCACTGCCCCATCTTCCCCGCCATGGGCTCATGGCTACACTCAAGGCTCAGAGACACCCCCCTATCCATAACTTTCCATGAGGCTTGGCACGCCGACTGGTACCGCTTTGCGCCGAGGCGGATCTACGCTCCCTTGGGCATCGCGCTTGAGGGGATTACTACGAAGCTTCCCGACCTAGCCATAGCCGTCAGCAACATGACCGCGCAACGTCTGATTGAATTCTTTGGGATGCCTAAAAGCAGGATTAGGGTGATCTCGAACGGGGTGGACCTCGACCACTTCGGCCGGGTGCGATGTGCGAGGGATCGGCTCAGGCTCGTCTATGCGGGTAGGTTGAACCCCCACAAGAGGCTT
The DNA here is from genome assembly GCA_046757245.1 of Candidatus Geothermarchaeales archaeon. Lineage (GTDB taxonomy): Archaea > Thermoproteota > Nitrososphaeria > Geothermarchaeales > JAUWBL01 > JBHHXX01. Next base: position 45,449 of record JBHHXX010000003.1, on the reverse strand, counting down.
GAGTGGCTCCTCGAAGCCTATGGGCTCGTGAGACAAGACTACCCTGGAGTGAGCCTAGACATAGTCGGGGATGGGCCGATGATGGGGCAATACATGGAGTATGCCGAGGCGAACGGGCTGAGGGATGTGATCTTCCACGGCTCCGTAGACGACGTAGAATTGGTTAGATGCCTGAAAGGCGCGGGGGTGTTTGTGCTGCCCTCTATCAGGGAGGGGCAGAGCATAACCGTGCTCGAGGCCATGGCCGCGGGCACCCCTCAGGTCGTCGTCGCGGTAGATGGGAGCGGCGCCGCTGAGCTTCTGGCTATGAGCAACAGCGGCATAGCCGTGAAGCCCTCCCCCACGGCGATAGCCGAGGCGGTGAAGGAGATGTTGGGCGATGAGTGTCTGTGGAGAAGCCTGCAGGATAGGGGATTGAGCTTCATCAGAAGTTACAGCTGGGACAGAGTGGCTGAAGAGCACATCGGTCTCTATGAGGGTTTAGCTGGGTGCTGAATTATATTCTGCCCTTGGTTACGCTATGGTCGAGATCAGCCCTGTAAAATTGTTCCCGTATTCTTGGCTGCACCCATCTCGGTTTTGACGTCTGGATTACTGTGAGATGCTGTACTATAGGCTCGCCAACCTCATAACCGGCTCGATCCTCAAGAACTTCATGGCCACCATCCAAATTCATGCCGGGGAGCCGAGTTGAATGCCTTGAGTGTTAAGCGTATAGCGAACCCGATGCCTGACAAAATAAGAAGATTGGTAGTGCGTATTCTACTCGCCTTGTCATGTATCATCCCATTTATGATGATTTGGGCCTACCTCGCCCCGAGAGCGCTTCCATGGTGGGGTGACACAGGGGAGTGGCTCAAGTATGCCAACGCCCTCGAGGCTGACGTAGCCCTCAGGCTCGGCCTGGCAACCCCTGACGACGTGTACTCGAAACTCGTGCCCATGTGGGATCAGGGCGCGTGGCAGTATCCTCCCCTCGTCTTCATCCTCCTATCGCTGATGATGAAGTTGCTCGACCCGGTTTCAAGCCTCAAGCTTCTCGGCGCCCTCATCTTATCCCTCCAGCCTCTCCCAGCCTTCCTACTCGCCAGGAGGATGGCTAAGAGTGATTTCGCTGGATTATTGGCAGCCTACGGGTCATCGGCGACGCCGCTCTACGTCGAGATGATGGGTTGGGGCGGATACCCGAACTTGCTCGGCTTCCTGCTTATGGGCTTCACCTTCCACTCCATTCTTCGGGCATCAGAAAATCCGTCGAAGAGGGTCCTCGTGATGGTTGTGACGCTGAGCGTGCTACTTACCCTCACCCACCACTTGACCTTCGTGATCTATGTTGGAGCACTCATACTCTGGACCCTGCTCATGACCCTCTTCGAGAGGGGGGATGGCCAATTCAAATGGCATGGCATCCTTACGGGGCTGAGCTCGGCCATGGCGTCCTTCCTCCTCTACCGCATCACGCTCGCCTGGCCTCATCAATACACCCTCTACAACGAGGCTGCATACTACGGCCTAAGGTTCGAACCCGTGGAGACGGTTCCATGGGTCTTCAAGGAGGCCCCGCCCCTAATTGCGGGAGGCCTGATAATACTGGCGATGTTCTTCGGCATCAAGTGGGCGCTCGATAAAAGATACCTGACCCTGCTCTTCGCTTGGTCCGCGTTTCCATGCATGGCGACCCTGGGCTTCCTCGTGGGCATAACGGTCGACTACAATAGGGTCTTCTTCTTCGCCATCCAGCCCGTCATGGTGCTGATGGCAACCCCTGTAGCCCTGATCCACAACCCGGAACGCAGTGTAGGGCTGACGCCTCTCTTCCGCACAGTTAGAAGAACGCTGGATTCGGTGGTGCCGTTCGGGGTGAACTACCGTAGGCTCGGGGCCTATGTGCTCATAGCCCTCTCCATCCTGGCTTCGCTGAGCAGCTTCAAGGTGGGCCTCGCGACGATCGGGAACGTCGATGCCTGGTACGATGCCTCGGACCCCTACGGAGACCGGGAGAAGCTGTCAGCCTTGATGTGGATCTCTAGAAACACGCTGCCGAATGAAACCTTTGTGTCGGAGGAGCTGATGGCGAGGTGGATCGAAGGCTTCGGCGAGAGGAGGGTCTACCTCTACTCGGAGCCGAGATTCCTCTTCATCGAAGGCCAGTTGGAAAGACACTATGTGGCATCGTCGATCCTGAAGTCCAACTACGAGGCGAGGAACTGCTATGTGAGGGTGCTGGATCAGGCACCCCACAACCCCGCCCTCAGCCCCCAGATCCACTACTGGAACAGAGGCCAATACCTTGAAGCCTTAAGGTTCGACGACTCAGCCGCGGTTATCAGGGCGTCGCTCAACGGCAACCCCCTCATTTTCACCTCCTTCAGCAGGGCCAACGCTACAGCGTCGACCATAGGGTTAACCGAGGGCGGAGCCGTGATCGAAGCTACCTACGAGAATCCCTTCGTCAAGCTCGATAAGAGCGTCTTCGTCGCAGAAGACACCCCGAGGGTCGTTGTGAAATACACCGTCTCTCCATTGAACTCCTCTATAGCCCTGCAAAACGCGACCTTCACAGCCATAATCTCCTTTGAGAGGAGCATCCGCTTGATCGAAGCCGGGTCTGGATGGGCGAGGTTTGTAAGCGACATAGGCACCATACGGGTGAAGGCTCAAAACGCGGAGGTCACGGCAGACCCGAAGACGATGCCCACAAAGGGTATACACATAACCTTCGATCGTGGCGTCGATGGGAGTGTGAGGGGCGTGGTCGAGGTGAGCATCTTAGACGTGACCGCGCGTCGCTGCGCTTCGAAGCTGCTGGCACATTCAAGAGAAGTGCTCTTGGAGAAAAACAACGTCTCTTACATCGTGCTGCCGAGGCTGGCTTCGGAAACGGCCGGGGAGGTCAAGACCTTCGACGTATACCAGCACCTCCTAGACGATAGGGGACTTAAGGTGGCGTACCTCAACGATAGGGTGATCATACTCGGGGTCAGGGAGTGATACACTCGAGCTCGATGGTGGAGCCGTGTTTGTTTGTCTGAGCTGTTAGTCCACTTCGCCGTGCCCTTTGCGGCTCTCGTCTTGTTGGGTTCGGGTTTTAGGAGGGCGTCTTTCGCCTCCCTATTCGCCTTATTACCCGACCTAGACGCCCTGCTCCGCGTGCATAGGTCCTTCACACATTCGCTGATAATCGTGCTCGTATTCGCCCTACCCCTATTCGTGTTGGCCCAAGGCTTGAGTCGTGACTTCATGCTCTTGGCTCTGCTGGGCGTCTCGTTTCATCTCACCCTAGACCTCTTCACGGGCTATACCCCGCTCCTCTGGCCCCTTTATGGTGATTCGCTGTTGATATGGGCCGAGCTTGGCGCGCACATCGCCAGCCCCTCAAGTTTAAGTCTAGATGTCGGGCTGTTGACCACACCGACAACGTTCTCCTACCTTGAGAGCCTTGACGCCCCTCTCTTCACGGGTGAGGGGCTGATCACATCCCTAATCCTGCTGGTGCCCCCTGTGCTGAGGGGCCTTAGGCCCGGAAAGTGGGCTGAGGATGAGTAGAAAGCTGGAGACCCCCTTGAGGGCTACCACCACGCTGTAAATGGAGGGCCTTAAGCTTTTAGTCTCTGAGTGATCTTGAACACCCCAACTCTTTCACTGATTGATCAGCGTTTGAAGAAAACATACGACTTGGTTATTCTCATGACTATGGTAGCATCGTTTACCGTATTTTTCTCATACTACAACATAATGAAGCACTATTCGTTTATGACTTACATGCTCGACCTTGGCATAAACATACAAATGCTATTCATCACAATTAACGGAGAAATCCTCAACTTTGTAGTTTGGCTAAGGCCTATTATGTACTTAATCTTGCCTTTTTATGCTCTGATGCCGAGGGCTGAGTTGCTTCTTACCATACAACCCCTAATTGTAGCGCTTGGAGCATTCCCTCTCTATCTCCTAGCAAGAGACGAGCTTGCTAATAGGGGTGCTGGCCTCTGTTTTGCCGCGTTATATCTGCTTTACCCTCCAATTCACGGCCTTACATCGTTTGATTTTCATGTTCATGCCTTCATCCCCCTTTTCGTATTATTCGCTCTATATTTCTATAAGAAGCAAGTTTATTCAAAATGTGTATTCTTTATCATAATGGCGGTTATGACGATTGAGTACGTATATCCTGTGATTTTATTTCTTGGAATTTACTTTCTCGTTACAAGACAATACAGGGTATTAAAGTTTGTAAGAAGTGGCAAAGTTAACATCAGAGTCATAGGCAATGTGCGTATCATACTCACCACACTAACCATTTCATGTATTATGACCTTGTACTTCTTTTTCATTAGATCAAGGTTTTTTTATGACTTCTCCCAAGCTTTTTTTAGCGGCTTTATCACAACCAGTTTTCAAGATAAGTTCAACTATGTCATCAAATTATTTGGCCCACTAGGATTTTCCCCCCTCCTATCCCCACTCGAGCTTCTCCCATCTCTTCCATGGTTCATGTATAGTTTTTGGAGTGCGGAGCGAGAATATGTTATGATCTATAATCAATATTCAGCCTTCGTGGCACCCTTTATCTTCTTTGCCTCTATAAAAGGGATTAAAGCAATCATTAGTGATAACAAGGCAAGAATTCTTTTACGAGTTTTTGTTTTCTTATTCATCTCAATTGTACTATTCAACTTTACCTCAAGTCCTCTCTTGATAAGCCCAGCCCTAACCAAACCTTGGCCTACAATTGGTGAAAGAGAGATCGTGCTTAGCAATTTAGTCAGTAGCATACCACAGAATGCTTCGGTTTTGACTCAAAATAACATTGCGCCACATCTTGCGAATAGATATGGCTTATTCAGTTCTCCAGCCCATCTAAAGGGTCCCGTAGACTATATCCTTGTTGATACAAAGAACCCTTTCTTTATGAATGGACCTCCGAATCCTCCTGTCGGTGTTGGTTTACAAAAGGTGTTGGAGAAGTGGAGTTATACGGTAGTCTTCGAATATGACGGCATCTTCCTTTATAAGAGAATCTAGCTAGGATTGAAGGGTACAGTAGGGAAATTTTTAACAATAAAAGTGGCTGAAGCAACAACTATCCTACTAGCGTCTATAAGCCTTTTCACACACCTCTGGAGTAAAGTAGCAAACTCCATATTTCCACCAGGCATCGCAGCGACGATCTACTATAAACTACTTGTGCAAGGTGAATTGGTGGAACTCTATAATTCTTATAATCTCCTTACCCTCCCACTCATGAACCTATTAAATATAGTAGGTATAGATGTGCTTACAGCTGTTAAGCTCACACCAATACTCATCCTCAGCCTTTTACCCCTCTTCACATATCTTTTAGCAACGCTTCTTACTGGAAGTAGGTTGGTTGGTATAGCTGCAGCATGGTTTTCAGCCTATATACCTAGCAGTAATGTAGCCCTATGGATGGGCAGCTATAACCTTGTGTTTGGGTTAACTTTCTTTACGGCATACCTCTACCTCTTGATCAAGAATTTACATAATGGCACGAGAACATCCCTCATTTTATTTATCACAACGCTCTTCCTGAGCATCTTAAGTAGCTTGGCTTCCGCAGTGCTGGTATTCCTCACCTTGATCATATTGTCGGTTTCATTGTTTGATAGAAACTGGTCGGCTTCAATCAAACTTCTACACCTAGGTTATCTTTTTGGCGCAACTCTTGCTCTGCTTCTCATACTGGGTTTCATATCGTTGAATCCAACTTCGATATACGTGTGGGGTGTTGACCCCACCATTTCAGCTGGAAATTTAATGTTTGATATCTTGCTGGTTTTCGGACTGGCTTTAGGCACCTACTCCTTTTTGAAGAAGTCTAGGTTAAAGGTTTTACCGCTACTTTTCGCTTCAACCATATTACCTTTTGCACTATCTTACATAGCGTCTTTGAACCAAGTATACATGTTTTCAACACCCGCCATATCGATTTTGGTCGCTTCACCATTGCTTTGGCTCAGAGAATCATATTCGACACGGAGGGTTGATGATGAAGCTGTAGAAGTGACGATCGATCTTCCTAGAATGGCTGTTGTAGCATTTGTGGTCTTTCTACTTGTATTCAACATAAGTGTTGGCCTTTCTACTTCAACATCGATGTACCAGAAGAACTCTGTCTCACAATACTTTACTGATGAAGAATTCACATCGGCAGTCGACTGGGTGAAAGAAAATACAAATGAGGCTTCAATAATCGTATCTAAGCCGCTTGTAGGTGCATGGCTTGAAGCCTTAACAAACCGTAAGGTGGTGGGCTTTAGAAGTATGGAAGATTCTTTGGCGTCTCGAACAATGGATTCTACTGGTTTTCGAATTTTAACACCACATCTTCAGATAGATGATTGGGAGCCTTTTTCAACCACTAAATCCCCGCTTATTTCATATTATGATGGTGACAAATACGAGCCTCTCATCTATTTAGACGACTCCTTTGTAAGAATCCATCTGCGTAAAGAAGGTAAGGAGTGGGTTGAAAGCCCCTATCGTGCTGCCTACGAAGGATTTGAATGGTCAGGCTCTAAGGATCAACTCATCGCCTTAAAGCAGAGGTTTAAGACTCATGGGCTCTTTGTCACAAAGGTGATTGAGGCATCTACCTTACCTTTCTCACCTGACGTAACGATAGAGTATAAGGTTAGACCGAGAGAGGGGGTGGAGATCATCAAACTAGAACTCCCAGTTAGAGTTGAACCATGGAAGAATGTTGAGGTAATAGAAGATAGTGAAACAAGTACTCTGATGGTTATAGAGGGCCAAGAGACCCTCATAACATTTCTAGGCGATTTCGTCAAGTTTCGCCACGACAAATATGATGAAGGCCACGCTATGGTGGTAGCCGACTTCGTAGGAGTAGGGGATGGGATTGAAGCGAAGGTTAGGATTTCAATGACTTCGCAAAAGCGCTCCTCCATGCCCATGTGGGTCGGCTACACGCCAGACCTCCTAAAGAAATATAAGGTTGACTACGTTGTTACCGAGATCGGTAAGGGAGGGTTTGTTGACCGATCGAGGAAGGAGCTTGATGAAGGCCTGGTGGTGATCGACTCCTTCAACCGCATACTCTTTGACGCTGTAGGCAGCAGGTGGGTGGAATCGCCAAGCGGGGGCAAAGTTTTATTCGATGAGGAATCAGGAAAATCTAGGACTATAGGCTATGAAACCGCCGGCCTCTTTATAAACAAAACCTTAGTTCAAGTTGGAAACTCTATTTATTTGAATTATACCGTGACGCCTCGAAAGACCCCTTCTTCGCTCATCGCCATGAACCTTACCTTCTGGATACCTTGGGACATCGAACTTCTTAACCATGAAGTCGGGGACGAAGAACTGAATTTAGGGTTGAGTGTAGGTGAGCTTACTATACGCTTCGATAGCACACCCATGTTCGTCGAGGTAGGCCCTGATCCTATGTATAAGCAGAAGAGGGTTCAGGCTGGCTTCTGGCTCGAGCCTATAAAGGGGGGTGTGGGCGTGTGTATAGAGTCTCAGAGTCCATTATCGTCACGGTATGAGCCCACCACAAGACCTGAGATGGTGGATAGTGACCGCTTAAGCCTAATGATCGACACCAATCTATTCATCGAGACCTTTAAGAAGGGTGCTCTCGTGGTATACGGGGTAAACCCTTAGGGCGATCCGGTTGAAGAAGATATTCTTCGTCGACCTCACTTTTACAATATTCGTTATGTCTCTTAGTCTTACACCACTCATCGGCCCTATTGGATGGGATGGTTACGCACCGGGAACCTTCGTTTACCAAGACCACTCATACTATATGAGGTACAGTGATGAAACAATAGGTAATGATAAGCCTCATATTTTCTTGGTCTCGGGCTGGCCGGTAAGGAGGCTGATAGATCTTGTTGAAGTGAGTGACCATGATAGTTATGCTGATGGCTTGAACCTCTATAGAAATATGAGTAGTCGAGGAAGACTGATTGATGGCGGCTTGACTATAACCTACAACACTATGAAAGACTTCATTATTACCAAGTCGATTTCAATAGTGGATGATGGGGTGGAAATAGAGTATCGGGCAGATAAACCTGTCAAGCTGAATATTAGCCTTTGGCGATGGTATTATGCTGAAATCGAAGGCTTAATCCACCGTGGTGTAAGCTCACCAGTAGAAGTTGAACCCAAGAAGAAGATCGAATTCACATTTATGGATGAAGGGAAGAAATATGTAGCCAAAGTAGAGTTCTCCTGTGAACCAACGAAGGTCACCCTTTGGAAAGACTTGACCGGTTTTAATAAAATTGTTACAGAATTTCAAAGCTCCTCTTTAAACCTAGTGTTATCTCTCCAACGCGTTGGAAACCCTAACTTTAACTTCTTCACTAAAGACCTTATCTACTTTTTGATCAGTGGAGCCATGGGTCTCATCTATCTGGGTATCAGATACTATGGGGCAATGGTTAAAGTACGTCTTAATCGGCCTAGGCATTAGGCTGGCTCTCGCACCCTTCTTCATGCACGCTTGGGATGTGGGTACCATACAGGAGTCTTCACAGCAGTTTCTCGCTGGCGTAGACGTTTATCGATATGTTGCTATAAACTCGGATCTTCTCAGGGAGGGCACGGGCCTACCCTTCTTCTACTATGGCTTCGCCTACCCTGCACAAACACTCTTGGTCTATGCGCCCTTTTATTGGATCTACTCACGGTTCTTCAGCGATCCCACGGCTATTGAATGGTATAATGACCCCTTAAGGCTGCAAAGCTTCACAATCCGATATCCTCAAATCTACCACTTTCTGTTTTGGATGAAGCTTCCAGTCATATTATGCGATGTGGCGGTTATCTACCTTCTTACTCAGAGAAATCAGAGAATGGGACTCTTCTACGCCCTTAACCCATACGTTATTTTGATTACAGCGATCTGGGGTACGTGGGATCCCATGGTGGGCTTCTTCCTACTTGCCTCATACCTTAGCTTTAAAGAGAGGAAGGAGTTATCGGGCTTCTTATATGGTTTGAGCCTCATGAAGATCTATACCATAGTCTTGTTAGGGGTATTTGTGGCAAGATTGGTGAAGGATCGGGGTGGGCTCGCTCGATTCCTCTTCGGTCTATCCCTCTCATCTACACCTAACCTCTACTATCTGGCGACTAGCCCGAGCTTCGTGGATGCCTTCCTCTTCCAGGGCACAAGGCCCGTCAATGGTATAAACATCTATAGTGTGGCTTTGTTCGCTCAGGGGGTCTTTTTTCAGACGGCGATCAGTAGGGTTGCTACCCTCGCCTTAGCTATAGCGGTGGTGGCAACTACTTATGTTACTAATAGAAGGGGGGTTCCCATGCTCAATTCACTCATTATGTTGACGCTTTCATACTTTATCTTTGCACCGGTTACGAACGAGCAGTATCTTGCCTCGCTACTACCCCTCGGCCTCCTCTCACCGCGCTTCAACAAAAACCTCTACGTCTTCCCACTCTTCTTCATAGCCCTCCACTCCACGTACCTATACTTCGCTACACCCATCTTCTGGGTGAACGAGCCTATCCATGCCCTGTGGAGCCAAGCCCATGAAGGGTGGAAGAGCCTGATGGCGACTCATTCATTCTCCAACTATGTTCGATACTTCTTAAGCCTCTCATTGGCCTTCCTAGCCTTCAGAAACCTACTGCAACTCAGCTGCCCAGAGAAACAGAAAATACTAACGTGAATGCAGCTTGAGTAAGCCTTCTTTCCATGAGTGATTGTCATCTCTACTTGAGGAGCGGGCTGAAACAAAGGAGTCTAGATACTTTATGGTAAAACGGGTGGTAGTGGACGTTTTACTTGTCATGTCGAACTTCATGAGAAGATGATCGCCCTTTTCAGCCTTCTGAGGGGTTTCGGTCAGAGTTAAACAGATGAGTGGATTCGCGTCTCCCCCTACACGACCTCGAGCCGCATCCATTGAGCTGTCTGTTGTCATGCCGATGTACAATGAGGAGGAGAACGTGGGGCGCGCTCTAGGGGTGGTTGAGGATGTTCTTAGGCGGATGGATTTAAGCTATGAGATCGTGGTCGTGGATGACGGGAGCGTGGATCGGACGAGACTGGTGGCTCAGGGGTGCGCTGAGGGCAACGATCACATTAAGGTGGTGAGTTATGGTAGGAATATGGGTAAGGGGTACGCTCTTAAAACGGGTTTCATGTGCAGTGGGGGGGAGAAGATAGTTTTCTTGGATGGCGACTTAGAGGTTGCGCCGCACTTCGGAGTGTATGTCAAGGCTTTGGATCATTTTGACGTGGTTGTGGGGTCGAAGATGCATCCGAGGTCGAGGGTCAGGGCGCCCACGTTGAGGAAGATTTTGAGCCTAGGCTTCCACTTCGCGGTGATGTTGCTCATGGGCGTTAGGGTTAGCGATACGCAGGCTGGGTTGAAGGCCTTTAGGAGGGAGGCCTTGGGGAGGATTCTGAGGATGAACCTTGTTAAGCGACACGCCTTCGATGTGGAGCTGATGGCCTTGGCCTCCCTCCTGAGGTTGAGGGTCTCGGAGCTCCCCGTGGAGATACGTTTGAAGGGTATGTTCAGCTTAAGGGGTGTTCTTTACATGCTCGTTGACTTGATGGGGATGGTGTATCGGATGAGGATACTTAGGTGGTATCAGAGGAACCTTGGGGAGGAGGAGCCGACTTACAAGCCGATTATACCGCTTTGAGGGCTTTGTGTGAGAGTTATGTATAAGGTCGGCATGTATGGGCCTGGGGCGGTTGAGGCGTTAGACTTAATGGTTGAGCTTGGCTTGGACGCCGTGTTCACGGAGCCTAATCGAGAATACGTGGGGAATGCGAGGGATCGTGGCCTGAAGGCCTATGTTCACGCGTGGACCTTCAAGGCTCAGAGCGATGAGGAAAAATATGGAGTCGAAAACATTTACGGCGAAAAGATGCTGTGGTCCGGGGCCGGCTGCCCAAACAACCCTGAGTTGAGACGGCTCAGCCTTAAATGGGTTGAGGAAGCGCTGACGAGGCTCGATGTTGACGGGGTGGTGTTGGATGGTGTGAGGTTTCCGTCGCCGGGGAACGGGTTGAGAACGTTTCTGACGTGCTTTTGCGAATATTGCGTTGAAAAGGCTAAAGCCCTTGGATATGATTTGCCTCCAATAGGAGAGTATCTGAGGGGCCTTCATGATCCGGTAAGTATATTGAAGGCTTCGGTAGACTTCCCGAACGTATCGAACTCGATGGAGTTGATGGATTGGATGAGTTTCCGTTGCATGTCTATAGCGGAGCATGTTCAAGATACGAAGAGGTTGGCTGGAAGCATAGATCAAAAGGCCGAGGTTGGGGCAGCCTTGTTTACGCCGAGTTTGGCTCCGCTGGTCGGGCAAAGCTATGCCGATTTATGCTCGATTTTAGACTTCATTCAGCCGATGGTTTATCATAGAGGCGATGGGGTGGCTTGTGTCAACTTTGAGTTGGGCAGGCTTGTGGGGGGTTTCGTTGAAGGAGATGTGAGACGTGATGTGCTGGGGGCTCTTTATGATTTGCTGGGTATTGCAGAGCACGAATTCACCAAAGACGATGAGGAGCTGCTTGAGGTCGGTCTTCCACTTACGATAATTAATACGGAAGTGATGAGGGCAAAGGAGCTGGTGAGGACAGGCATAGCGAAGTTGACGCCAATCGTCTTCATCATCGACGCCAGCAGGACGGAGTTGGAGGCGATATCTAAGCAAGCCTTGGATCCCAGACCGGATGGCCTCGTGTATTTCGCTTATCACGAGGCGCTGAAAACGTATTGCACGTATTCGGCTCCAAAGGGCAAGAGCATCACAGCGATATGCTGAAGGTAAGGTTAGCTTAATCGTATGATCCGTGTGGATTATCACCTCTGCTTTTCTATCTTTATTCTGTGCGGAGAAGCCGTCTAGAGGAGAGTATGAATTATGCTTCAGAGCTGATGCGATGGTGATGGCTTGGGGGTGAACGTTGCTCTTTTTGTTGAGGCTCCTCTGCCGCCTGTTTCGCGCGCTAACTTGAGGCTCTATAAGCTGGGTCTTGCTCTGGTGAAGAAGGGTTATGGTGTGCACATGGTGGGTCCGAGCTTCTATCCTCATAGGCGGAGAAACATGGTTTACTCTGGAATTTTTGTGCACCAATATCCCGGTCTTGCGGCCTTCCTTTATTCGAGGGTCAGGTTGTTTGTGAGATCTCTACACTTGTTTTTGTCGGTGGTTTATGCGCTGTTGTTGCATAAAAGTGTGGGGATAGGGGTGGTGCACGGCTGGAATCCTTTGGCTGGTCTTGCGGCGGTGTTTAGCGGCAGGCTCATTGGCTGCCCCGTTTTCATTGATTTCACTGATTTTTATTCGGACATAGCGAGGACGGATTCGCCTATGATGGCTCCGCTCTTCCGCATGATCGAACGCTTTATCCTCTTGTCGGCTGAGAGAGTCGTGGTTGTGAGCGACGTGATGAGAGAGGCTCTAGGTCGGTATTATGGGGTTCCGAGGAGTAAGATCCACGTGATTCCCGATGGAACCGACGCTGAGATGTTCAATCCGGGGGTGAGCGGTGCGAGGATACGAAGCATGTACGGGCTTGGTGATCATCCGGTGTTGATATATCACGGCGACATCAAGCCACCGGATGGTGTGGACGTGTTGTTGAACGCATTTGCGGTTGTACTAGAAAAGATGCCTGATGCAAGATTGGTGATTTTGGGGGGTGGTGGAGCCTATTTTGAGGGGTTGAAGAGGCTCGCCGAGGATTTGGGGTTAGAACCCTCGGTGATATTTGTTGGTTGGGTTCCCCACCGGGTGGTTCCCGAATACGTTGCTGCGGCTGACGTAGGTGTGATGCCTCTTAGGTCGACTTTGAACCACAATTGTTACGTCTCGTTTAAGCTCTTCGAGTATTGGGGCGTTGGTAAGCCCGTAGTGGTTTCGAGGGTGGAGGCGATTTCTGAGATAGTTGAGGACGGTGTCAACGGGGTGCTAGTTCAACCGGAGAATGAGGTTGGGCTTGCTGAGGGGGTTCTCTCCATCCTAAATGACCGGGAGAGAGCGAGATCGGTGGGTGAAAATGGTAGAAAGCTGGTTGAGGAGAGGTATAACTGGGAAAGCCTGATGGAGAGGGAAGCAGAGATATACCGCGAGGCAGAAGTTTGAGTTTCTTACCATTTTGGATATGTAAGGGGGCGGAGACTCGTGGAGTCGGCAAGCGTGGTGATTCCAACCTTTTGACGGGGTGAGCCTATAAGATGAGAATCCTACTCCTTAACCACAATCCAATTAACTATGGAACCTACTATAGATGTTTCAACCTTGGAAGACAATTATCCTATTTAGACCATAACGTCACACTCATCTGTGCAAGTGAGAAGGATTTCGACTTACACATCTCTAATAGAAGGGTGAATGGGAATTTCGACATATTCACTCTTCCCAGAGTTAGATATCATAGATACTATACTGGACAGGGATTTAGGGCTATCCTAGGATCCTTATATTCTCTCTTCTTAAAATACGACGTAATTCATAGTTTTGCTGTTGCCCAGCCTCCAACCGGGGTTCCAACCCTGATTTCTAAGGCGTTTAGGAAGGGTTCCGTTATCTGTGATTGGGACGATTTATGGAGCGGAGGATTCGCCGAATATCATAACCAAATTGTGAAGAAGGCTCTTGAGACGCTGGAGGAGATCGTCCCTTTGATGGCGGCGGACAAGGTGACCGTTGTTAGCGACCTGTTATTAAGACGGGCTGGGGAGATAGGTCTGCGAAAGCAAGATATCTTCAAGATTCCAAATGGCGCTGACATAAAGGAGATAAAGCCCCTAGACAAGAAAAGTATAAGAAAGAGACTTGGGTTGGATACTCGGGCTCCAATGGTTGTGTCGATGGGCCATACATATCTGCGTGGATTAACATTCCTTTTTAAGGCTTTCTTGAATGTGATCGATGAATTAAACAACGCGAAGTTGCTGATGGTGGGGGAAGTAGAACTCCCCCCTCAAATCCAAGATCTCTATGAGGAAATGGCTGGTGATGTCGTATTGGTTGGCGAGCGACCATATGAGGAGGTTCCCTACTACCTAGCGGCCGCCGACGTGTTGGTTCTGCCCATGGAGGATAGTCTGATTGAGAGGGCTAGATGGCCCATTCGATTAGGGGATTACTTGGCATCGGGAAGGCCGATAGTTTCCAATGCTGTGGGAGAAGTAAGGAAAGTGCTTGAGGAAGATCGCTGTGGGGTCGTAGCCCCCGCTAACGACATTGGAAAATTCTCGGAAGAGATCTTGAAGGTGCTAATGGACGAGGATTTACAGGAGAAACTGGGTGAAAGGGCGAGAAGAGTAGCTGAAGAAAAGTACTCATGGGCTAAAATCGCGGAAAGATTAAGCAATGTGTATAAACTAGCTAGTTGATGCGGTGGATGTCTGTCCGAGATAAGCTTTCCAGGGGTAGTAATAGCTAACAGCCGGCAAAGATGAGACTCTTCCTAACAAACGCCCCCGCATTTATAGAAGATCTCAACCGACACTTCACTTATGGCTCCCGATTTGGCTGTACCGAACCCATTCCACATGGATCAGGAATTAAAGATCACTATGTGCCTTATCCATGGTCCTTGGGATACGCCTCTTCCCTACTCAAACGTGACACGGATGTTAGAGTCAAGGCATTGGATGCTCAAGCAATGGATTATACTGGGAGGGATCTTCTGAGTGAGATTGAACGCTTTAAACCCGATTTGGTCGTTGTTGAAGTGCCGACCGTGTCCTTCTCTTTGACGATGGATCTGTTGAGGGAGGCCAAGGAAAGGGTTGGCTGTAAAATTGTGGTGGGAGGGCTTCACGCTTCAGGTCTTCCAAGGGAGACTATGGAAAACTATCCATTCTTAGATTATCTGTTAACCGGCGAATACGAGTTGGCGTTACCCGATCTTCTGCGGGCTGAGGGGGAAGGAGATGACTTGAGGAAGGTTCAAGGCCTTCTCTTCAGAAGCGGAGGAAAGATGCACTACACATTTCCCCCCAGCTTTAACGTTGACTTCGACTCTCTACCATATCCCGATAGGGATGAATTACCTGTCGAATGTTACCATGACATGGAGGTAGCGGGTAAGCCCACGGTTCAGATGCTGACGTCTAGAGGGTGTCCGCATCAGTGTGCCTTCTGCTGCACTACTATACTTTGGCCGAAAGGCGCGTATTGGCAGAGGAAGGCGCCTAATGTAGTAGATGAAATGGAGTATGTGAAGGAGACATATGGGGCAAAACAGGTGTACTTCGATGACGACATAGTTTCGATGAAGATGCTTCGTGACCTAGCAAAAGAGATCTTGAGTAGAGGACTTGATCTTCCGTGGATATTTATGGGGAGCATTTACATTGATGAAGACACTCTAGAGTTGGTTTCTAAAGCAGGAGCTATAGGCTTGAAATTTGGAGTTGAAAGCATAAACCCAGTGGTACTTGACAGCGTCAATAAAAAGTGGATAGAACAAGAAAGGGTAAGGAAATTCGTTGGTTTGTGTAAGAAATATGAGCTCTGGACCCTTGGAACTTTCATAGTTGGCTTGCCACATGATACTCGGGAGAGCATCCTAAAAACGTTGCAGTTCGCAATAGATCTGGACTTGAATCAAGCTCAATTCTACATAGCCACTCCGCTGCCGGGTGGCTCCTTCTACAAAGAAGCAAAAGAGAAGGGATGGCTAGTAGCTCAGGATTGGATTGAATTCGATGGAAACTATCGCTCAACCCTCAGTTATCCTTGGCTCCCTAAGGAAGAAATTGAGGAATTGATAAAGATATGTAAGCGTAGATGGGAGTATTCCGCTTTTAAGAAATACGCGAGAAGCCCCCGTAGAATGTTTCAATACATCAGAGGAAGGGGACTTAGATATACTCTGAGGAAAGTAAAGACCCTGTTGACTAGCAAGGGACATATACTAACTCCCGGCCTATAACACTCTTCCCAACGGCATGATAAGCAGGTTGAATAAAGAGGGAATAGAAAACACAGTAATCAATGTTATCGGATTAGGTTATGTAGGGCAAACGCTGGCGGCGGTCTTAGCGGATGTTGGTTATGAAGTTCACGGGTTTGATGTAAACCAGTCGATACTTGATAGAATCAGAAAGGGTAACTCGCCTGTAGCAGAGCCGGGATTAAATAGTCTGATTAGAAAATATCTGAATAAACGCTTATTCGTGAATAAACCCGGTAGAGAGTATGATAACCAAGCCTCGGCAGTTGTAATAAGTGTAGGGTCACCTATCAACAAAGAAACAAAAAAATCGAACATCGAAATTGTAAAAAGGGCCGCCAAAGAAGTTTCCGTCTATTTGAAAAGGAAGCAGACCGTTATTCTGAGGTCAACGGTTCCGGTGGGAACGACGAGAGAAATCGTTAAACCGCTGCTTGAAAAAGCATCTGGTCTAAGGGCTGGCGAAGACTTTTACCTCGCTTTTGCACCAGAGAGGACGATTGAGGGGGCGGCTTTGAAAGAATTAAGAACCCTACCACAAATTGTGGGTGGGATTAATGAGGAAAGCGTTGATAAGACCGCAAAAATCTTCAGAAAAGTTACTTCAACAATCGTATGCGTCTCTTCTCTAGAGGCGGCTGAGTTAATAAAACTTCTGGATAACTCTTACCGTGATCTAAGGTTTGCCTATGCCAATTCGATTGCAAGATACTGTGAGAAGAAGGGGCTGAACGCTTTTGAGGTCATTAGAGCCGCGAATCAGGGATATGAACGAAATACCATACCTATACCAAGTCCGGGCGTTGGGGGTGCCTGCCTCTCAAAAGACCCATATATATTGGTTGAAAATGCCAAAGACGTAGGTTTAACGCTCGTCACATTGGCTAGAAAAATAAACGAAGGCATCCCCGAACAAATTATAAACCGATTGAATAATGAATTCTCGATCGAGGGAAAAACGGTGTTTGTGGCTGGATTTGCCTTCAAGGGAAAACCAGAAACAAATGATATGAGGGACAGTCCAACAATTGATTTAGTTAGACATCTAAAGGAAAAGAAGGCACGTGTTGTAGGCTACGATCCTGTAGTCGAGAAATCAAAAATCAGAAGCATCGGCGTTAAACCGGTGGAATGTATCGAAGATGGTTTGGTTGATGCCGATGTGGCCATATTCATGACGAATCATCACTCCTTTTTTGACTTAAACACCGACGTATTGTTTTCCAAGATGAAAAGTGGGGGAATAGTGTTTGATGGTTGGAACATCTTTAGGAAAGAAGACATTGAGAGATTAGGGCTGAAATACCGAGGAATTGGAATTGGATAGGGTACTTGTTACTGGCGGAGCAGGCTTTATTGGCTCACACTTAGTTAAGGAGCTCCTTAAAGGAGGATTTACCGTAAAGGTTCTAGACAACTGTTGGAGAAATAGTGGGAAAAAAATAGATGACATTCTAGATGAAATAGAGTTTATCAGAGGCGACGTACGTGACGTTGATCGAGTAAAAGAGGTAGTGAAGGACGTCGATGTTGTCTACCATCTGGCTGCGATCCTTGGGACAAGATATTTTTATGAACTGCCCTGTCTGGTCTTAGACGTAGGTCTTCAAGGCACCTTAAACATAGTTAAGGCTATCGCTAAGTCTAACGTTCAAAGACTCGTGTTTGCATCTTCACCAGAGGTTTACGCAAAACCAACGGAATTTCCGACAACAGAGACTCACCCCCTGATAGTTCCCGATCCCAGGAATCCTAGGTTTTCCTATTCGTCAACAAAAATTATTGGTGAAGTATTGTGTTGGAATTACGCGAAGAAACATGGATTTGACGTAACTATTTTAAGGTTGCACAATCCCTACGGTCCAAACATGGGTTGGTCTCACGTCATACCTGAATTCATCAAAAGAATCGTACTAAACGAAAAATTCACTATGCAAGGAAGCGGGACGATGACGAGAAGTTTCTGCTACATCTCCGACATAATTGAAGGAACGATCTTGGCTGGAACAAAAGAAGAGGGAAAAAATGAGATTTTCAACATTGGTAATCAAAGCACGGAAACGTCGATAAATCAATTGGTAAGTTATTTGGAGGAAATTTCCGGAAAAAGGATAGAACCGGTTCACTTGCCTGCTCCGGAGGGTGGAACAGACAGGAGAAACCCCGATATATCGAAGGCAAGGAGCCTCCTAGGGTACAATCCCAAAGTCGGTATGATGGAGGGGTTGACGAAAACTTATGACTGGTATAAAAAAGAAATCGAATGGTGGGTGGAACATGCAAGGGGAAAGTATCCTTGGGAAGCTAAGAGAACTGATTAATCAATGGTATGATGCTAGGGACGAAGAACCCGTTCCCGGTCAGAGAAAGATTAGGGTTGGTGGCCCCGTCTACAACCATAAGGAAGTCTTCAACGTTTTGGAGGCTCTTCTCTCAGGATGGATAACCCAAGGCCCAAAAGTTGAGGCGTTTGAAAACGATTTTGCGGGATATTGTCAAGCAAAATACGGTATATCCGTTAACTCCGGCTCCTCAGCGAACCTAATCGCTCTAAGCGTGTTATCCGACGATTCTCTGAATTCAAGGGAAAGAATTCTTCCCGGCGATGAGGTAATAGTCCCAGCCACCACCTTTCCAACAACGGTAACACCGATTATCCAGATTGGAGCTGTGCCTGTTTTTGTTGATGTAGACCCTGAAACATATACCATCATACCAGAAGAAATAGAGAAAGCTATAACAGAAAAAACGAGAGCAATTATCCCAGTTCACCTGTTTGGTCACCCAGCCGATATGGATCCGATCATGGAAATTTCTGAAAAGTATGATTTGAAGGTGATAGAAGACGCTGCTGAGGCTCATGGGGCAAAGTACAAAGAGAATAAGGTTGGAGGTATCGGAGACATGGGGACATTCTCCTTTTATGTGGCCCACCACCTGTCAACAAGTGAGGGGGGGATGATAGTCACTAACAACGGGAGGTACGCTGTCTTGGCGAGGTCTTTAAGAGCGTTCGGTCGAGCCTGCGTATGTCAAGTGTGTGAAATTGCCAGGGACCCAGAGGCATTCTGCCCGCTAAGGATGAAAACCGATGACGAAATTCTTAAGAACTACGATATGAGACAACTTTTCCTCCATCTAGGATACTCCGTAAAGATGACGGAGCTCCAGGCCGCGTTTGGAAATGCGCAGTTGGAAAAGCTCGACGCTTTTATCAGATGGAGAAGGAGGAATGCGAGGCTGCTAAAAGAATTGTTAACCCCCTACTCGGATCATCTTCAACTTCCAATCGAGAGGAGATGGGCGTTTCATACTTACTATGGCTTCCCCATACTCGTAAAACCGGATGCTCCATTTAGAAGAAGTGAAATAGTAGATTACTTAGAAAGACATAGAATCGAGACTAGGCCGTTCTTCGGTGGAAGCCTCCCAGATCAACCCGCATTTAGAGGCAAAAAGGTGCGCGTATGCCCTATACCCAACGCAACAATGATAAGGGATGGAGGTTTCTTCATCGGTTGCCACCCAGGCATAAAGGAAAAAGAAGTCGAATACGTCGGAGAGAAATTCGCTAACTTTCTTAAAGAACACCAATGAAGACTTTGATCTACGTTGTCCGTCATTTATTTTTTTTGAGAGGATGATTTGAAACTCGAAGAGCGTTTGTCGGCGATCACTTTCGCAGTGGTGGCACATACGCATGCTTCAGGAGTTCCCCACAGGTTAAGGGACTTTCTGATGAATAAGTCCCGTGGCTTGTTGTTTATCGGACACCCATTTTTCTACTCCAAAGACATCAAATCCTTCGCTGAGCACTATGTTAATGGCAAGCTTATTAGAAGTATGAAATTCCCGTTGGCCATGCGTCGTGAAATCATTCTCTACGTGAAAGACGTGTTTGCTACACTATACCTCACTCTAAGGTTGAAACGCAGGTATGATTTATACATAGGCGTTGATTGTCTGAACGCGTTTGTTGGTCTTTTCCTACGCAAACTAGGACTGGTACGAATGGTAATTTTCTATACCCTCGACTATGCGATAAAAAGGTTTGATAATAGAGTCCTCAACCATATGTATCACCTATTAGATAAGTTGTGCGCAAAACATGCAGACTTCGTGTGGAACGTCTCAGACGTGATATCAGAAGCCAGGGAGCTGAAAAAAGCGCCGAAAGAATACTACGCCCCACAAATCATAGTACCCGTAGGTACCGACTTTGATAAAATAAACCGCAAACCTGTCGAACGTATTGATAAGAAAATAGCCTATATAGGCGGGATGAATCCGATCTTTGGACCCCAGTTGTTATTCCAAGCACTACCAGAGCTCGTTAGAAGGATACCCGACTTAAAAATGGTAGTTACGAGTACAGGTCCCGTAGAGAGGGAGCAGAAATTAAGAGAGTTTGTGGATAAATGTGGCTTAAACTCGAATGTCACATTCTATGGGTATGAGGAAGATCACTCCAAGCTTGAGGAGATACTAACTGAGTGTAGCATCGGTTTCGCGCCTTACATGCCGATCCCATATTCGTACAAGATGTTTACGGATGTAACAAAACCCAAAGTTTATATGGCGTGTGGTCTCCCTGTCGTAATAACCAAGGTTCCCTCAATAGCAAAGGTGATCGAGAGATGCCGTGCCGGCATCGTTATCAACTATGACAAAGACGAGTTAATAGATGCCACACTGAAATTACTTTACGACAGAGAATTTTATAAAATGAGCCGTAATAATGCAATTTTATTGGCGTCCAAATTCAAATGGAGCAAGATATTCGACGAAGCTCTCAAACCGATCGTAGAAGAATATCACAAGCGCTCTGTTCTAAGGACTGCACGCTTAAAGAAAGATTAAAAAAATAATACGTGAAGTGCGAGAGACGCCCTTTGAAGATAACTTCTGGAAGCGACAGCAATCCAGCATGATGGGATCAAGGAATGGGAACCCAAGATAAATTATCCGAGATCAGATACCACGACGATCATGTAAAATCTTATGGACGCTATGAGGCTCACCCTGATGAGGAGTATTACAGGATTCTGAGGGAGAGCCGAATACTAGATGAGGCGCCATCCCTGGTTCTCGATCTCGGCTGCGGTTCGGGTGCTTTCGGGTTGCGGCTCGCTAGATTGGGTTTTACTGTGGTTGGCATTGACATATCCAAGGTCTCCATAACGTCTGCAAGAGACTTTGCCAAGGATGATAACTTAGAGGCCCATTTCTTGGTGGCGGATGTGGAGAGAATCCCCTTTAGGGGCTGTGTCTTCCCCGCGGTTTTCTGTGGATTCATATTACACCACGTGCCAGATGCCTTGACACCGGTTCTCCATGAAGTCTACCGAGTTCTCAAACCCAAGAGGAAACTATTCTTGTGCGAACCCAACTCCCTGAATATAGGTAGTTTCATACAATATCATTTTGGATCCGATAGGACTGCCAACGAGAGGGCCCTAAACCCAAAGGAGCTAAAGGACATATTGGAATCTGCGGGCTTCATGGACCTCTTTCTCAAGGACATCGGAGACCTTAAACACCTCCGTAGGGATGGGGCGACCCCCATCAGGGAGCTTACGCGTAAGCTCATCTTTATAGCATTAGGCATCCTGAATAGGCTACCCTTCTTGCCTGGCGCGTTCTTCATCCTACGGGCAACAAGGAAAGCGGCATCGTAAATGTCTACTTCGGGTTTTTCCTACAAATTTAGGTATCTTGCTCAAAAGCTCAGAGAAGTCGTAAGAGATAAGCAGGATTGGACGCACTACCTTAGATATACTATGAATAACGTTCCCTATTATCTAGGCTTCGATTGGGCTCTCTTTCCCCATACCATAGAACTGATCATAAACTCTTCTTGTAATGCTAGATGTCTGATGTGCGATATCGGGTTAAAAAATAGGAACTCTCAAGTCTACCAAGTCTTTGACAGAGGGGCAATTTTGGATATACCTAGTATTGGTAAACTCGTTAACGAAGTGAGGTTCTTTAAACCTACCATGACCTTCGCAGGAACTGAGCCATTACTCCACCCAAACATAGTTGAAGCCATTATGCTCGTAAAGGAGGCGGGTTTGAAATGCGTTTTATTAACCAATGGCTACTTGTTGCCCAAGTTCGCTGACAAACTTTGCGATTCAGGCTTGGACTACATCACAATATCTGTAGACGGAACTAGCGATATTCACAACAAGATACGCGGCGTTCCTCATATGTTTGAAACAATCGTAGAAGGCATTACGATGCTGTTGGCACGTAGAAATAGGCCCAAAGTTAGAATATACACAACAATAACCCCCCTGAATCAGGAAAATCTTCATGAAGTGGCTGACTTTTTTGAGAGGCTTTCTGTGGATAATCATACTTTCGTTCACATGAACTTTATTACGGAAGACATGGCAATTTCACATAATCGACTATCCCTTCACGCATATCCAGCCACAGAAACATCGAATAATCTTTTAGACGCATCAAGAATCGACCCTGCGATCTTACAGGAACAGTTAACATCTATTAGAAAGAACTACAGGAGAGTTGCCTTTCTACCCCCGATCTTTGGAAAAAGCCAATTAGAGAGATATTATGGCTCAGGCGACTTCATCGATGGATGCAACAAATGCAAAATCCACTGGTTGACCTCGACGATAACGGCAAACGGAGACGTGTTGGCGTTTGCACGGTGTTATAACTTCGTACTGGGAAACATACATCAAACCTCCTTTATGAAGATATGGAATGGAGACCAAATGAGGCAGTTCAGAAGAGATATGATAAGATACGGGGCTTTTCCAGCCTGCTCAAGATGCTGCGCCATTTTCATGGCATAACAAAAGCGTGCCTCACAATTGAGTAAGCCAAGACTGGCAGTCGTGAGAGAGCTTTTTCTCGGTATAAAAAAGGAAAATAGATTGTTCGAAACTCTGCCCAGCTTCGATGTTACCCTCATTGGATCCACCATGCCTAACCTAGAAAGAATAGGAAACTTGAGAGAAGCAGAGGTAAAGGAAGCGCTTCCTAGTATCGTTTCCAACTTTTTGACACGTAAGCCCTATAGCACCGCGAGCTTTATCGAACTCGTTAACCTTGAAAACCACTTAGGGGATGCCGATGTAATCGTTTGCTTCGAGCTGTTCTCCTTCATAAGTCGGCAGTGTTCTAAGCTGGCGAAGAGGAAAGGGAAGAAGTTAGTTGTTTGTTGTTTCGGGTCCTTCCCTGCCATCCCACTATATAGGTTACCGCCCTATTCATGGAATGTTGATGAGGTGATTAGGCAGGCAGATCTCTTTATAGCTTTCACTCACAGAACCGCTAATTTCCTGCAATCCCTGAAGATTGCGAAGGAGAAGATCGAGGTCGTTTACCCTGGAATAGATGTTCGACGCTTCTCGCCTTCCACGACGAAAAAAAGTGGTGAGGTGTTACGCGTCCTCTTCGTCGGTGGATATATTCGAGAAAAAGGCCTTTCTGTGCTATTGCCGGCTTTCTCCCGTTTATGCCGAGACTTTGGAAACATCGAGCTTTGGATCTGCACTTCCGACGAGAAGGGGGAAGAGGAGCCGATCGCTAGAGCCTACAAAAATCGATATCCTGTTAAAATTCTCGGAAATGTTAAATACAGCAAAATTGATGAAGTCTACAAGCAGTGCGACGTTTTCTGTCATCCCAGTTATGATAGGAGAAGGTGGGGCATGAAGATTTGGGAAGAAGAATTCGGCTTTTCGCTCGTGGAGGCCATGGCATGCGGGCTTCCAGTGATTGCTACAGATTGCGGTGCCATGTATGAGATAGTCGGTCCCCGAAACCTGATTGTGCCTCAAAAATCCGTTGGAGAGCTATACTTAGCGCTGAAGCGGGTTTTGGAAGACGAGGATTACCGCGAGCGTATAGGTAAGGAAAATCGATCCAGAGCACTCCAGAATTTCGATCTAAACTGTCAGCGGCTCAAGATGAATGAAGTTCTCAAGATGGTGGTAGAGGGTACTTCTCAGAGATAAAAGGGCTGACAAAAAAGTTGGGGATAGAATCCTCGGTCATATTCTCTTGATGGTTCGGTTACAGAATGGCACATAGCTATATCGCTGCAAAAAGAGATCGATTTTTATTACTCTGGCTCGTAGAGGGAAGATAATCCTTGGAGGCTGAATCCTTAAGAACAATAAGCATCGTGATACCCACCCTTAACAGCGCGTCTACGCTCCATGAGTGTCTGAGCAGCATATTCGGGCAGGGTTATCCCCCTGAGCTCGTTGAGGTGATAGTGGTAGACGGTGGATCAACGGATGACACGTTGAAAATCGCGAGCGAATTTAACGTCAAAATTTTTCCCAACGTCCTCCGTACGGGTGAGGCTGGGAAGTCCGTGGGTTTGCTTGCCGCCAGAAATGAACTTATAGCATTCATAGACTCAGACAATGTCCTCCCCAACGACGACTGGCTAAAAAGAATGGTTGCTCCTTTCTGTGAAGAGGACATTATGGGCGCTGAGCCCTATGCTTTCACCTATAGGAGAGAAGACCCTCTAATATCGCGCTATGTAGCTTTGTTTGGTGTGTGCGACCCTCTTCAACTCCACGTGGGAAATAGGGATAGATGGAACTACATCGCCTTAAACTGGACCGAGGACACATTGCACAAAGCAGCTGACAGAAAGGATTACTGCCTCGTGGAGCTAAACAAGGGCACAAAGATTCCCTGTATCGGTGCGAACGGGTTCATCGGAAAAAAGGAATTGCTAATGAAAGCTGACCACGCCCCCTATTATTTTGACATAGACGTGGCTTACGATCTTGTTCAGAAGGGCCACAACAAAGTGGCTATGGTCAAAACGGGCATAGTGCACCTGCACTCCAATAGCTTGAAGACATTCTTGCGCAAGACTCATCGCCGTATAAGGGACTACTTCATCTTCAGGTCATATCGCAAATATCCTTGGGGCGCTGGCATAAGAGGGATCATCCACTTCGTACTGTCTTCCCTGACCCTATTGCCCCAAGTGCGGAAATCCGTGAGAGGTTATCGAATGAAACCGGATGTAGCTTGGTTCTTTCATCCCGTTGCATGTATGTTGGTTATGGTGGTATACGCCTTATACTATCTTAAAACGAGAATTTGAACACCATGGCATACACGAAACGTCCTGAGAAATGGGTTGACGAAGTCATCGAGGGCCACATGAAGATTATCTGCGATGAAGTCCTATCCAGTATCCCTGGGGTGAGGTCCCTCGTTTTGACAGGGGGGTTTGCCAAGGGTGAGGGTAGCGCAGTCATCTACCCGAATAAACATCAAGTCTTTCCAGTAAATGACTACGACTTCTACTTAATTACAGACCACCCTATCCCCCTGAACACCCTAGTCAGGACGTCTAAGAGGGCCACCATCAGGATTGGCGCACCGCCTTTTTCGCTTTTCTCTAGCACAGACCACTCCTTTTTCGTAGATCTCCGTTGCCTTCCAGTCGGTAAATTGAGACATTTACCACCCCTGATACGATATCTCGAACTCAAGCATGTCGGCAGGGTTCTGCACGGTGAGAATCTGCTATCTCAAATTCCTGACTACAAGATTGTGGACATTCCGATAATGGACGGCATAAGAACCCTTTTCAATAGGATGGGGAACCTCATAACCTATTTCTCACCTAGGTGCATCAAGAATAACACATTTGACAACCGCGATTTTCTGATCTATTCCTGCCACAAATCTTTCACCACCTGCGGAACGGTTCTTCTTCTTCTATCAAGACAACTAAAACTATCTGACACAGAAAACATGAGGCTGCTTCGCCAAATCTACCACCACTTTCCACGTCTGCGCAAAGCCCTCCCAGACCTCCCTGAGAGAATACGGTTTTCCACAAACTCCCTGTTGGTTCCCGACTTCAGTAAGGCGGAAAGACCCGTTGAACTATGGTTTTCAACGCGAAAATATCTTGGGTGGACCCTGAGATACTGCGTCTCTGAGATCCTCGATGAAGAGTGCTATGATGAGGCGTGGCCCCAGTTCTCCTATAGGGTAAACATGAAACTCGGCAAAAACTATCTCGCACCCTTCCTTAGGGAACTTATTAAGGGCTATATGCGCGTACGGCCAAATGAGCTGCTGACCACGTGGGCATCAACACTTGCAACGCTCTACCTCAATTTTCTACAAGCCTATGAGCTGAGAAGGCAAACTGGGAAGGCGAAGGTGAAACCTCTGCTTAGCGCACGGACCCCTGATCTAAACCTTTATTCAGCCATACCCCTGCTCCTCTATAGCATCGATCGTGAGGCAAATATCGATCGAAAAATGCTTGACCTAGCGTCAGAATACCTCAGCCGAGTTTACCCCGCTGGGCGAGTACACAACGATAAACTTGACGAATATTGGGAAGCCCTCAGAGACAGGTTCACACTGGGGCTCAGGCTCTTCCTCTCAAGCGTGGTCACCAAAACATGAAGGTTAAAAGCACACGTTGTGAAATCGCATATGCGATCGGGCGGTCATGAGGATAGCGGAAAGATCCAAGCAGCGCGCGTCCATAGTAAAGCTCTTGTCGCGGTCACCCTAGGGATACTCGTACGTCTGATTCTCATGCCCTATACTTCGACACCATCCGTGTGGGCCCGAGTCACCGGATTCGACAATCTCTTCATCGGCGGTCTCAACCCTCTTACCATCCAAGCTGTTCACGGCTCAAGTTTCTGGATTTTCGGCACCCCTTTTTATGCGCTTTATACCGTGTTGAGCTCCCTGGGGATCCACTACGCCTTCCTTCTGGACCTTCTGATGAAGGTGCCGTCGCTTATCGGAGACCTCATCATCTTTTACGCCATATACCGCATCGCGTTCTTGCTGTACGGCGATGACAGGAAGAGCCTGGTGGCCGCCTCGGTGTATTTTCTGAACCCCTATGTGATATGGATGGCGGGGATTATTGGACCCGGTGAACAACTCATGTCGGGCTTCTTGCTGTTGTCCATTCTGTATCTGCTGGAACAGAGAAGTGTGCCGAGCGCCATCTGCCTGGGCTTGGCGACCTTCTTCAGATACATCCCGATCTTGTTCCTCCCAGTTTTTGTCGGATATCTGCGGCGCAACCGCGGATCATCTCAGTCATTCCGCTTCCTGAAAGTTTATTTTGTCTCATCGTCTTTCTTGCTTCTCCCTTACCTACCAATCCTCATTTCGCTATATGGGGCGTCAGGATCTGCCTTGATCGGGTATATACAGAATTTCATGGGACCCACCGAGATAGGTCTCGTTCCTTATGCGAGGTTTCTGCCTACACTTTTTGATGTAACCGCCTTCACCTACAACTTCACGGGCATACTCGCCACGCTAGGACTCTATGACGTGTTGTTCAACTTCTTTAGCTTCAAGGTTTTCCTGATATTCTTCATCCTAGCAACCGTTTTTATGTTTAGGCGGGGATTCAGCTCCATTCAACTGATAAACCGAGAGGTAGTTGTTACTTTCTCCCTGTTCATGATTTTAATCCCCCTCCTCCAACACCACTACCTGCTGTGGCTCCTGCCCTTCGCCGTTCTATCCTCATACATTTTCAGGGATTTGCCAAAATATTATCCGGTAGCGCTCTCCATGGCGTTCATATTGATTGACCCCATCCTGCCGCTAAGCTTCCTGCATTATCTCGACAGTACGTTCCCCGGACTACTCGTCCAGTACTTCGGATTCCTGGTCTTCGACAGCAAACTCGTGGCTCTAGCGATAAGTCTGCTGTCCGCATTACTCCTCGTCCTCATCGTTGTGAAGAGCCTGAATTCTCCCTTGAGCGGATCAAGGGCAGCCATAGGGGACGACGAACCAGGACTATCTGGCGGGTTTTCAATCAGTGACTGGGCCTTCGTATTGTTGTTATCGCTGTACGGGGTTTTTGAAATGTACGCTATCACCCAACTCAGAGCTCCTTATTCCCTCGAACAGGCTCCTGTCGGTCTCCTGATAAGCTTCTACCTCGTTTGGAAGCTCTGGCACAGAGGAGGGGCAGGGCTTCGAGCCTCAGGCAACGGACAAAAACTCTTCGGTGGTGCTTCCCTGATAGTGGCCTGCGCCTACCTAGTTAGCGTTGCCTTTTTCACCTTATCGGTGGCAAACGCGACATCGTCGGTCCCAATATTTCTATTATTGGAGCTTTTTTTCTTAGGAATTTTCTGGCTTACGAATAGAGCTTCGAAGTTCGGTCTGATGGTGCAGCGTTGTCTTTTCATATTCACTCCCGTTTACGTTGGTTTCTGTATGCTTGGGACTGGAAATCTATATGCGGCTTACACCGCTTTGCCGCTTTTGATTTCATGGCTTTATATACAAATCAAGTCTGATGGCATGCATCTGAAGATGGGGGACGCACAGAGTGAAAGTCATCGTCCTAAAAGACGGGCTTTGGGCGGAGAGCTCATCGTCAATAAGATGAAGGCCGTGCTCTCAAGATCCGCTAACGGACGGCTCCTAGCCGGTGTCTCCCTTGCGGTGCTGGCCCTCACCTATAGTCCACTGTTTATTGCCTGCGCAAACGGAGCAATCCCAAACGAAAGGGGCTTCTTCCCCCTTCCCTCGGCTGTTTTTCCAGGAGCACGTCAAACGCAGAAAGATGGAGGCATAGTTTTGGGCTCGCTTGAAGGGACGAAGGGTGCACAGGCACAATGGAACTCAAACACCTGGCTAGCCACCCTTTTGGCTGAGCGGATGAAGGAGGCGATACCCGCTCGCGTCGTCGTCGTCGGCGACGACCCCCTTTCGACTGTTGCTCCGAGTTTCACTCCCACGAAGGTGGGTTGGCGCGGAAACCTGTCCGCCATCCCGTGGCGTGTAGGCGGCGGTGAACCCCTCATGGAGTTCAACGGCGGCAGGCTCGACCTATCGGCGAACTTCACCCTCGGTGAAAAAAGCACATACCTGTGGTGGACGCCGGAGGGAAGCTTAGAGATCGACTCAACGGAGTACCCTTACGTGGTCGCCCGGTGGAGGTCGACGGGCCACGTCGCCAGGCTGTGCGTCTACACCGCCACCGAGGAGTTTAAAATCATCGTGGAGACGCCCACGGGCGTCATCGAGCATCCCGCGTGGGACTACGGCGGCGGCTACAGCCCCAGCTGGACGACGACCGTGTACAGGCTGCCACCAAACAAGACGATCACCCGGATGGACATAGGCTTGGACTCTGGCAGGTGGGGTGATGTGGATGGAGAGCAACACGTGGAGTTCGACTACATCATGTTCGCCCAGGGAACGCTGGATGCACCACACGTCAAGGTCGCGCTTAACGGCGAGACCATCTTTGACAAGGAAATCATGAGTAGAATTAAAGTGCGACACTACACGCTAAGTCCAAATGCTTTCGATGTTGTCTCCGGGGAGCTGAACCCCCAAGGTCAGCAGGGAGAACGTATAAAGAACATGGAAATCAGAATTGACGGATCTCAACTCGTTGCAGAGAACGCCATAACGATCTCCTTAGATGCTCACTCTGAGTGGAAGATTGTCGGAGTCCTCGTGGCTCTTGATGTGACCTCAAAGGACATTGAGCATCCCATTTGGCAGTCACTCATCCCACTTCTTTGGGTCATCCTTGCGGGGTCAGCTGTCCTTGGTCTCTGGGCTTGTAGGAGATTCTACGAGTGGGTCAAGACGACATAATCGTTAATTCAACGAGGATATAAGGAGGAGTATTTACGGAGAGACGGATTGGGAGGGTCGATTGGCGATTTAAATGAAAAATAGGGAGATAAAAATAACATTGATAATACTACCAATGCCATTCCTCTTAGATCAAAAACGAAACGCTCCGTTGGGTATGCTATATGTTGCCGCCGTACTTGAACGAGCAGGTTATACTGTGAGAGTAGTAGATCTGAGGGGAATTGATAAGAGTAAATGGTTAGGAATGATACCGGGTGCGGAAATTTATGGAATAGGTGCAACTTCACTTGAATATAATCTAGCTGTAGAATTGGCCCGAGAACTGAAAGAAGACCGTAAAGGTGTTATTGTACTCGGGGGAGTGCATGCTAGTGTCGTCGACATTTCAACAATAGACAGGATATTCGATGTGATTGTACAGGGCGAGGGTGAGTTGGCCATGCTAAAACTCATGTCTGATTATAAAAGAGGTTTCGTCAAAAGAGTTTATAAACTTCCGCCGATCAGCGACCTTGATTCACTTCCCTTACCCGCAAGACACCTCTTACCCTACGATTCAATCGTTTCCACAGAATTGGTTGAAAGAGGACAACCTGCTACCACTATAATCACTTCCCGCGGCTGTCCTTACAATTGCACATTCTGTGCTAACAAAAGATTGTGGAGGAGGCGGGTAAGATTTCATTCACCCAATAGGGTTGTAGAAGAGGTAAAACAAATAATAAAAGATTATTCTGTTTACCAGTTTAGATTTCACGATGACACGATAGGGATTAACAAGCGCCGCTTGAAAGAACTGTGTAAAAAATTGGCACCACTGAATATCAAATGGCGTTGCAATGGACGAGTGGACAGCGCGGACATAGAAACCTTGTCCATTCTAAAAGAAGGGGGGTGCATCGATATTGGTTTTGGTGTTGAATCGGCATCTCAAGAGGCATTAAATTTGTGCAATAAGAAAACGACCGTTGAGCAATCGATTAAAGCTATTGAAAACGCGAAAAAAGTTGGCCTGAGAACGAGGGTATTCCTTATCATCGGTTTGCCGGGGGATTTCGGAGATTTAAGCGGTCGTACCATAGATTTCATAAAGAAAGCAAAACCTGATGGCGTTGACATCCTCACTTTATGTCCCTTCCCGGGATGTGAGTTGTTCGAAAACCCGACTAAGTTTGGGATGAAGCTTAAAACACATGATTTGAGCAAATACTTGATGAAGATAGGATTGGAAAATAACGAATGGGATGCGGATTTTACGTTCGAATATGAAAATATGAACAACGATGAACTCAAATACCATAGAAAGAAGATCCTAGAGTTTGTGAAAGAGCGCAATTTGAGGGCAGACTACCAGGGGTTGCCGTCTCATTAGCCTAAAGCCCAAGTGTAATACATCCTCCTTTCCTCGTCCCAATGAGTTGACATCAAAATAACTGTTAAAAACTCCAAAGGGCCCGGAATTGGGGCTCAGCATCGAAACCCAACTAGGAATAAACTTCTACTCATACTGTGTCTGGGACTGTTTTTCCGAATGCTGATCGCTCTCTACGCAAATAATCACCCCGCTACATCAAACAAAATCCGTCTAGTTGATGAACTTTTCTACGGCGGCGTTCCCCTTCTCACCGCGACGTCATTCGGAACAGGCTTTTACCTATTTTTTACGCCGACGTATCTCGTGTATGAAATACTACGTGTTTTTGGATCTATAGATCTGCTTTTCCTTCTGAACTTCCTGTTCAAATTCCCCTCGATAATAGGGGACCTGATCATCTTCTACGCTTTATACAACATTGGCCTTGCATTCGGAGGCCCCACTCTCGGTCGCAGGGTCGCAGCCGTCTACTTCCTGAACCCCTACGTGATATGGATGTCTTCTCTGGTGGGACATGCAGAACAGCTAATGATGGCCTTCCTTGTGTTGTCAATCCTGTTCTTGATCAGAAAAAGGATACTCATGGCCTCTTCATCATTTGCTCTCAGCTGCTCCTTTAGGCATTTCCCAATCCTGATACTGCCCTTCCTATTAACCCACATGTGGAGGATGGGTAAGCGTTTCTCAAAGCAGGCCATTCGTTTCCTAGTGGTTTTCGTGGGCGTCACAGCTATCCTCTCAATCCCCTACCTGTATATTATTATCAAACTCCATCAATTTTCCTCGACTGCGGTTTGGGCTTTCTTCGATCATTGGCTTGGAGAAGGCGGCGGAGCAGGTACTGAACTAACCTATAGCATCGCCGAGATCTCAACCTTTACATACAATTTCACAGGTCTGGTAGCTTCTCTAGGCATCTGGGAAATTATGAGAAAATTTTTTGGTCTCAAGGCCTTCCTCCTAACATACGCTTTTTTTGCGGCCCTCTTCTTACTCAAGTTCAAGAAGGTCTCCATAGACTGGCTTAATCGAAGTATTGTCGCCACTTTTTCGCTTTTTATCTTGATTATCCCCCTTGCTCAACATCATTATATGTTGTGGGTTTTCCCGTTTATGCTATTGGGGGCATATATATTCCGTAATATACCAAAACACTTTCCACTGACTCTATCCTTCTCTGTGTTGGCCGTGGATCTCTTTGCCAGCGGAAGCTTCGTCTACTCTACTGATGCTACCTTTCCGTATTTTTTCGGGCTCTTCCCAAGGCGACTCGATGATTGGCCTTTTCTCGATTACACCTTTGCTGTCTCCATCAGCCTCATTTGTGCTTTCATCTTACTCCTTTCCATCGCTTACTCTCTGTTAGCCATGCTACACTATAGCACAGATCCTGGAAATACGCCACGCAAGGACACCGCTGTGGAAAGAGCTGAAATTGTTGGGTCATCTTTTGCCAGCGTGCAAGGAGTTCTGCTCCTTTTCCTCACTTATTGCCTTTTAGAGATTCTCAGGGGGGTATACAGCTATCCACCCATTTACTATTCGCTCGTGATCTTGGGTGGATTCGCCTTCCTATTCTTTCATTCGTCAAATACAAGGAGCAGTGGTTCCGCTTCTCCTGCAACAACACCTCTGCATCGAGTTGTGTACCCCATTTATTTCCTAACAATAGCGGCACTCTCTTGCGTCATCGGAGTGTTTCGATTATCAAGCGTCACCTCCTTTCTGCCGGTACAGTTGCTGGTGATGTGGTTCTGCATCGCGACCAGGGACGAGCGCACGGTCAACATCCTGAGATTGTCGATGACTTTTTCGGCGATCTACGTTGCTCAAGTCTTGCTCACATCGGGAGGCCTTTTGCAAACAGTTCTATCCCTCCTGTTCTTCTCATCATGGCTTTGGTTACAGTTTCTTGTTGAGAAACCTATGGTGATCATCGGGATGAAGGAATGATGAAAATTCGGATAACGTTGAATGCTTTACTCGTGCTCATCCTCATAGTTGTTTTCATCATCCTCACCTTCCCCTTAATACAGACCGTCACCGACGAAAAAGCAATCTCAAGATCTTACGATTGGGAGCACTATTGGGTGTCTTCCTTGAGTCCCTCCTCCCATTTAAATGCAAAAATAGTGAATTCAACGGTAATTCTTGGAGATGACGCTAGCGAAGGCGACTCATGGGTAACTTACAGGTATTTCTTCCCCCCGGCATCATTCTTAAGCCACACGATTAAAAAGGAGGGTCTAGATTCCCGCTTAGAACTCATAATCGATGCTCCTCTGTCATCCGCTACTCCGTGGCTCACTCCCACGAAGGTGGGTTGGCGCGGAAACCTGTCCGCCATCCCGTGGCGTGTAGGCGGCGGTGAACCCCTCATGGAGTTCAACGGCGGCAGGCTCGACCTATCGGCGAACTTCACCCTCGGTGAAAAAAGCACATACCTGTGGTGGACGCCGGAGGGAAGCTTAGAGATCGACTCAACGGAGTACCCTTACGTGGTCGCCCGGTGGAGGTCGACGGGCCACGTCGCCAGGCTGTGCGTCTACACCGCCACCGAGGAGTTTAAAATCATCGTGGAGACGCCCACGGGCGTCATCGAGCATCCCGCGTGGGACTACGGCGGCGGCTACAGCCCCAGCTGGACGACGACCGTGTACAGGCTGCCACCAAACAAGACGATCACCCGGATGGACATAGGCTTGGACTCTGGCAGGTGGGGTGATGTGGATGGAGAGCAACACGTGGAGTTCGACTACATCATGTTCGCCCAGGGAACGCTGGATGCACCACACGTCAAGGTCGCGCTTAACGGCGAGACGATCTTCGACGAGAGGCTGACGTATAAGAGTAGGAGAGATGGAAGCCCAGTCTCCAATCAAAGTTTATATACGTGGAATCCTAGTGTCCTCTGGCCAATAGGAAAAATGGTTTTCCCTGTTGAGAAATCGTTGAGTACAGAAAACATTATAAATTGTAGTGTTGGAAGGAAAACTCAATGGAGGATTCACTCCGCTTCAATTATCACTAAGGTGAATTGGAAGACTACCAAATCTATCGTCGAAATGGCCCCCTACCAAGCTTTAATCGCCTTCTTTGGACTATTCCTTGTAGTACTTATAGGCGTCTATAAAATGTTCTTCTGGGTTCTTAGCGCTGACAGCGATCAAGGCCATCTAGCCAAGGCAGAGGCAAAAAAATGAGACGTATTCAGTCCTAAACTTGAAGAAATCAAGTCGCTGTACCTTGGTCATCTGTCTAGATTCGTTTCGATGCGATTATGTTTCCGAGAAAGACACCCCATTTCTCAACCGATTAGCCGAGGAAGGCGTCTGTAGGAGGCTCAAGAATACGTTAGGTTTTAACGGTAATCTAGCGACAATCTACACCGGTTGCTATCCCAGGAGGCACAACATTTGGACTATGTTCTGGTATGATCCCCAACGGTCTTCGTTCCGTTGGCTCAATGGATCGTCTGCGTTCATGAAGACCATCGATAAAATAAGCAAACTAAAGTCCCTCATGAGAAACGGCCTCGCGCTCATCACGAACTTTACAAGATTTGTGTCTGGGCTTAGCAACTACGGCGGCGTGTATGAGATCCCAATTAATGATCTAAGGCTTTTCGACTTCTCTCAGGGGAAGAACTTTTGTGAGGAAGGTGCACTATGTGTGCCAACGATGTTTGACGTGCTATATCAAAACCGAGTCAAGACGTTGGCCTTGGATTGGCTAATCAGCTCCATCGACGGAGTTGTTAAACTACGCCCCACGCTAAGATATTCAGATAGCGGAGAGTGCGACATATTCAAACGATACATTAGGGAGGGGCGATTTCGCGTGGCCTCCTTACACCTGTATGATTTGGATCACGTGGTCCATGAAAGAGGGCCAGATTCGAGACAGGCCAAAAGGAAAGTGAGGGAGCTGGATTACTTTCTGGAGAGCATTTTCAACGAAGTCCAA
Organism: Candidatus Geothermarchaeales archaeon; assembly: GCA_046757245.1. Lineage (GTDB taxonomy): Archaea > Thermoproteota > Nitrososphaeria > Geothermarchaeales > JAUWBL01 > JBHHXX01. Next base: position 10,515 of record JBHHXX010000003.1, on the reverse strand, counting down.
GAATCTTACAAAGAAGTAGATACGGTAATCTTCTCAGATCACGGAGCGACAAGGGTCGTTAGAACGCTGGACATAATGAGTAGGCTTGACCGCGACCTGAAACCTCATCGGGAAATAGGCGATTTCGTTGCATTTTTCGACTCAACCATGGCTAGATTCTGGTTCAAAGATAGCGGTTCGCGAGATCAGGTGATCTCAGCATTGGGCGATATTTCAGACGGACATTTGTTGTCCACGAAGGAAAAAAGAGAACTAGGGTTAAACTTCGGACACTGTAGGTACGGGCAAGAGATCTTTTTAGTGAATCCAGGTGTACTCATAAGTCCAAACTTCTTTCAGGGGGACAAGCTTGTGAGAGGCATGCATGGTTATGACCCTGCATGCACCGATATGGATGCCTTAGCAATATTCCATGGGGATAGGGTTATTCGAGACGACCAAAGGGGCGTTGTCAATGCAATCGACTGGCTCCCTACTGTACTAGGCATCTTAGGTCTGAATGTGCCTACGACATGCGAGGGACGCCTAGATCTCTTGAAAAGCCTAAGAGTAACGGAATAATTGCGTATACCTTCTAATACCTTTAAAAACACTGATGAACATGAAACCAAGGGATAAACTGGTTTTAGTTCTAGTATTTGGAATCTTTATTCGACTACTGATTGCCCCCTACCTAACATCAGGTGCCCATGATAGATTCCAAGAGACGGTAAGTTGGATATTCATCTACGGCTTTAATCCGATGTCTTGGATCTCAAGCATGGGCACTAGCGGTTATTTTTTTACATCCTTGGCGTACGTACCATCGCTATTCTTGAATAGTCTCGGCTTTGGTAGTGTGGCAGGGCAGCAATATATAGAATGGTTCCTCATGAAACTGCCTCTAATAGCCGGAGACGTGTTGGCATTTTATTCTTTGTGTAACATCGCCGGTCTTATTTCAAACGATGAGAATATCGGTGTGCACGCCGGCGCGTTCTATTTCCTGAACCCATACCTGATTCGACAAACCACCATTGCTACTGGAGATTGGGGCTTAATGATGGGCTTCGTATTGCTGTCTATGTTGAACCTGCTAAGGAGTAAAATTGTTCGCAGTGCCATATACCTGAGCGTAGCGGTCGTTTTTCACCACATACTGATCATACTAGCTCCTCTTTTCCTAGCTTACCTCTTGGCCTCCTCGTCGTTTATGTCAAAGGCAAAGCTTTTTTTTGGCTCATTCTCAACTTCACTGGCCTTTCTTTATGTCCCCCTGCTTTTCGTGCTCATTCCTCTTCTCTTGCAAGGCCAACAGGCTTTTTGGACTTTGATCTTTGGTTACCAAGGCATATTAGATCCTAGTCTTGTAAACCCCGTTGATTGGCTCAAAGGCGCAGAACTTAATTTCACCGGGATACTGGCGACCCTAGATCTCTGGTCAAATTTCAGAGTTTTCTTGAATTTCCAAGTATTTCTAGTCGTATATCTGGCCCTCTTCATAGTCTTTCTAAGGCGCAAGATTATTACATCGTTTCAATTGTTGAATAGGAGCATCATTCTCGTCGTCTCTCTTCTTCTACTCTTCCTTCCCTTGGTTCAATATCCGTTTTTATTATGGATTCTCCCCTTCATCCTCCTCGAGGCTGAGGTGTTCAAAGGTATCCCTCGATTCTACCCTCACGTGCTTTGGCTATCAAACTTTGCGGTCTCCACGGTACTTACTGGGCAGTTCTTGATCTATTCTCAGTTCACCTTCCCCCAGTTCACCCTTCCTATCAATGAATACTACTGGCCTTTACGTAGAGGATTCGGAGCGACGCTCCTTCCTCTTTCCATAAGTGCGGTTCATGCTTCATTCCTGATTCTCATTGTCATCTTCTGCATCGCCCTAATCTTTGGGATAGTTCGGTTGCGCCGTCAAACTTTTATCCTAGGCTGGGAGAATTGGTCCCTCCCTCTGTTTTTCTCAACTTATTGCCTGCTCGAGATCTCTAGGATCACCTATGGATATGATGACATAGCGGTTCCATCACTACTACCCGTGATGGTTCTCTTTACAATTTTAGCGGGATTTACTTGGAAGCATCGGCTTAAAATCTTAAGTTGCGATGGAATCTTTAACACTCCCATCTCAAAAGTAGCGGCCTCCCTTTATCTAATCGCTCTGACAGCGATCACTGTGATCTCGCTGGGGCTCAATATGGGCGTATCTCTATTCTTGCCGGTACAAATCCTCCTCTTCGGCGTGCTGTGGAGGATTAACAGAAAATACACGTCGGCCCTCAACCTTCAAAGGCTTTCCATGATATTCACCATGATCTATGTTTTCCTCATTTTGTTAATTACAAAGAGCTTTTTACTCGAACTAACTATGTTGCCATTCTTATTGCTGTGGCTATATCTGCAGTTCACGGTAGAATGCGAGTTCAAGCTCAAAAAATGGAGAATTGATGTCAAATTCAAAAGATGGAGACTCAAGTTCAAACTCAAAAAATGGAGTAGAACTGGATGAAATCTAAACTGCTTGTCATTTTGACAATCGTTGTCCTTCTGCTGTCATACTTACCCTTGCAGTATGCTGCCAGTATTGAACGTGAGGAGTACGGCATTGACTACGGTTTCTTTTTCAGGGGAAATTATGTTGGTTCACCAGGATATGTTCAACTTACAGATAGCCGCATAACCATTGGAAATGTTAACTATGGAAATGATTCCCTTGCAAAATTGCATTTCATCGTGCACATCTTCCCCTTCATGAACGCCCAAATGAAGAATGTCACAGAAGCCTACATTATCATCGATGGAGACTATCCAATCACAACCGTTCCGCCTACCTTCGAAGCAACCGAGATCGGATGGAAAGATGATGACTTCGCGTCTGGCTGGGAGCAATTTACGAAAGGCGTCATCTCAGTCGTCGACAGCGTATTAAACGTCAGTTGGTCGTTTACTGCTGGAGAGCGGGCTTACGCCCTTCTCCGGAGGAAGGGGCTTTCGATCAACTCAACAGAGTACCCCTACGTTGTAGTGCGCTGGAAGTCTACGGATCACGTCGCCCGCTTCGTGGCTTACGCCGAGGGCGAAGACTACAAGGTGATCGTGGAGACACCAACCGGTATGTTTGAGCGCCCAGCCACAGATTACGGCGGAGCCTACAGCCCAGACTGGACAACGACTGTGTACAGGCTGCCTCCAAACAAGACGATAATTGGGATGGACATAGGCATGGACACTGGAAACTGGCCCTCGGTTTCTGGAAGGCAGGAAGCCTACTTCGACTACGTGATATTTGCGCAGGGACGGGTTGAGGGGTCCCACATAGGATTGATGATGAATGGCTGTGCCTTCCTTGATGAAAAACTCACATATTCAAAGGGAGCCATGCACACTATTGATTTGGCAAGGTATACATCCCCCAAATTAATAATACCCTTAAACTTTGATCTACTTGAATTGGATAATTCGTTGACGATTAACGTTAGTAGCTATACATCTTGGAACATCTCATCCGCCACGCTTTTCCTTAGATTCAAGGAGCCGGTTCAGCCCCTTTGGCAGAGCATTCCTGGTCATATGTCACTACTATTCATAGTTCTGGTTCTGGAGGGAGCGATTGTCTTAGTTCTGCTAAATCAATTGCGTAAATGGGTTGATACATTCGACTCCCAAGTTGAAACCAAGAAGACGCCATAAACGATGAGTTGGACATGGATGATAAAGATATAATCTCTGCTTTGAACCCGCAACTGGACCTAAATGTACTTGGAATATATGAGGGGGTCTCGTTTCCTATCAAAGTTAATAGATCTCTTCGCAGCGTGTGGTGTACCCAAGAAGGAAGACTACCTCCATGTTACACCAAGGATTCTTGACGTGATGACCGGAATGCCAATCTATTTGGCGGATGCGTCTCACGGGAAAATTCAGTAATTTGCCTTTTTTGAGTAGGCTCAAACTACTAATGCTCGAGAGGCTCTATCCAATGACTAATGTGAGTGTAATAGCCCATTATGTGGACAAGGAATCAGAAACGATTTTGGATCTCGGGTGTGGCAAAGGTGACATCATGGCATCGCTTAAACGGAGGGGGTACAAAGGCGCAGCCATTGGAGGAGACGTATTCCTTCGGTACTTGAAGGTATGCAAAACATGTCCAACTTACAATGACTGCGTTCTACTTGATGCGCGCTATCCACCTTTTAGAGAGAAATCAATCGACTTGATATTATTCATAGGGGTTATTGAGCATTTAGGAAAAGGAGATGGCTTGGTAGTTCTGGAGGAATTGGATAGACTCTCTAAGAAACGGATAATCGTGCTCACCTCTTCAGGTTTCCTGCCCCAAGACTCATTTGATTGCAACATATATCAAGAGCATAAATCAGGTTGGTTTCCCGAAGAATTTAGAAAAAGGGGTTATAAAGTATACGGAGTGAGCGGAATAAAAAGAGCACCGTATGCTATCAAGAGTAAAATTGGCAAGAAAATCAGCGCGTTACTGATAGCTTTTCCTCTATTGCGTTTCGTCTCCCAACCGTTTGTCTACACAAAACCGGAGATTGCATTTCACATGGTATGTGTCAAGAATCTTCCACCTTAGTAGAGCTAGTGTAAAGATGCACATGAAAACTGAAGATGTTTTTTCCACCTTGATAAATGCAATCTTAGAGGGAGGTAATGGGGCGTTCGACGAATCACTTCGTTGGTGGAAGGAGAGCGAACTGTCTCGCTTACGTCGGTGTTCGCGACGCTACGCCTCAATAATGCGCCTTATCCCTCAATCACAAACTCCCATCAAAATTCTAGATATGGGAACTGGGTTTGGTCACATGGCGATATTAATCAGGAGGCTTTTCAACTACGAAGTAGTTTGTACAGATGTTGAGACAACCAATGAACTCAGAAGGCGATTCCAGAGGGAGGAGATCCCTTTCTATCTGTGCGATCTCTCAAAGACAGTCCTCCCCTTTCCGGATGATTGTTTCGATGTAGTTTTATTCTGCGATGCGCTTTTCCTGATTCCTCAAGACCCAAGAAAAGTTTTGAAGGAGTTCAACCGGATTCTAAAGAGCCGTGGGTTATTGATCTTGGATGTTCCCAACTTCTTGAGCCTGTATAATCGCATAAGAACGCTTCTGGGGAAGGAGAAAACCAATTGGTGCTCACCCTATCCGCACTATAGAGAGTATACTGCAGAGGAATTGCGCAATCTTTTAGCACAAACCAACTTCTTCGTCAAAAAAATAAATCTCTGCAACACCTTCACCCCAGAAGACATATCCTCTCTCTCACGTCCGATGAAGTTGTTGATCTTCCACATTTCTGAAGCACTAACCAGATTCACCCCCTCCTTGCGTGATACAGTAATAGCAATAGGTGAGAAGAAGGATGAGAGCGAAGACAAAGAGCTTGCACCCTCATAGAACATTAAGGATTCCCACGACAAATACAGTATCTATCATTCCCGACAAAATCGATTTGCCAACCTCCAATAACACTCCCAGATTATGCTAGTTGAGAAGCTTGAGGGTGCTATTCGTTGTTCCACGATCAGACGAACACTCCAGTCGAGCAGCATACCCCCACGTTGGGATCGCCTATTTGACGGCCGTGCTTAAACGTCACGGTGTTGAGGTCAAAATCGCCGATATGAGACTAGACGATGAATCATACCTCGCTGACACCCTTCGCAACTTCAGTCCTGATTTGGTTGGGATCACCACTTATAGCCAATTTTACCAGAACGCCTACAAAATTATAGAAATCGTAAAGGCTCTTGGAGACTATCCCGTTGTCATTGGAGGCCCCCACGTATCGGCCATCTTGGGCAAAGTGCTGGAGGAAACCAAAGCGGATTTCGCGGTGAAGCGAGAAGGAGAATACACGTGTCTGGAACTACTTGAAGCGATTGAGAAAGGAAACAAATCTCTCAATAGAATAGAAGGACTCATATGGAGAGATGGCGAGAAGATCGTGGAGAACCCTGATAGGCCCTTCATTCAGAACCTGGATCTCCTGCCCTTTCCCGCCTACGAAGACTTCGAACTAAAAAGATATCTGTGGCATGATCTGAAACGCCTACCCCTTCTTACTTCTAGAGGATGTCCGTACAGTTGCATCTATTGTTCTATTAAGCTGTCGCATGGACGCAAGTTCAGGGCTAGAAGCCCAGAGAACGTCGTCGACGAGATGGAATACTGGCATGAGAGAGGTTGGACCACTTTCAGCATTAACGACGATTGCTTCACCTTTGACAAGGGGAGAGCAAAAAGAATTTGCGACTTGATAGTAGAGCGGAACCTGAAGATAAGATACACCCTGTACAACGGAATAAGGGCTGATCGAGTAGACGAAGAGTTACTTCGAAAAATGAAGCAATCGGGTTGTGTGCTGGTGCAATACGGCCTTGAATCTGGCAATGATCAGGTTCTCAAAACCATAAAGAAGGGCCTAACGGTTGGACAGGTGGTTGAGGCGGTGAAGATGACCAATGAGATAGGCATCGACAATGTAGTCAATTTCATCATTGGCCACCCAAGCGAGACCTATGAAAAGGCGATGGAGTCGATAATGCTCGCCAAAGAGCTACCTTCAAGCTATGTGTGTGTCTATAACTTAGTTCCTTATCCCGGGACAGAATTGTTCGAGTGGATAGAAAGGAATGCGACCTTCAACTATCCCCCAGAGGAATATCTCAGAAAGATCTCCTACGGGGAAAAGAAGCCGATCTTTGAGACGAAGGATTTCTCAACAAAGGAGCGAAAGAAAGTCTTGGAAAAGGGCTTCTCACTTTATAGAAGGAGGCTTTTGCGATTTAGGTTTGGAAGAATCAAGGGCTTCATCCTCTATCTTTTGGTGGGGAAGTCCGACTTTCTATGGAGTCGATCCTTAAAACTGTATGAATCCTACATCCGTGCGCATGCCAAAAATGACATCCCTCGATGCCGGTTGTAGTAGCGGATACTTCGGAGTCGAAGTCGCTAAATGACCGAATACAAGCGTGTTTTATTCTGCATCCCACCGTTTGAGTTTGATTCACGGATGGAACACGCGAAACGAGTTAGACGTAGCGTACTCGTTCCATCTACCTCCGTCGGATACCTATCAGAGATGCTTGTAAGGAACGGGATAAAGAGCTGGGTGCTAGACCTACACTTGGGCTACTCCATGGAAGAGGTGCGCTCCTTCGTTGATAGCGTCAAACCCGATTTGATAGGCGTGTCCATCGCCTCAACGTACAGGCATGACCTGGGTTACGGACTTGTGAAGGCGCTGAGGAAGATGTGTGGTGCCAAGATAGTAGTCGGTGGACCACACATTTCCATAATGGGCGCCAAAGTTCTGGAGGAGTGCGACGCTGACTTCGCGGTTAAATTTGAAGGTGAGTATCCGCTCTTGGAGCTTTGCCAGGGAGTTAGCCTTGACCGGATTAAGAACCTCATCTATCGAGAAGACGGAGCGGTTTTGGAGAATGAGTCGAGGGACTTCATCAGGAACCTTGACGCTATCCCATTCCCTAGATACGGGATGTTTGAGATGGAACGCTACTCAGACACAATCCCGATCATCAGTTCAAGGGGGTGTCCATACCAATGCACATTCTGCACTACGGGGAGTATGGGTAAGATCTTCAGAGCCCGGAGCGCCGAAAACGTTGTAGATGAACTTGAGTATTGGTACAGGAGAGGTTACAGGGTCTTCGACATCTTAGACGACAATTTCACCCTCGACAAAGATAGAGTCTACCAGATATGTGATATCGTAGAGGATCGGGGCCTAAAGGAATTGGAGTTAAAAACATCAAACGGGGTTAGAGCTGACAGAACGGACTTGGACCTTTTGAGAAGGATGAAACAAATCGGCTTCAAGTACATTTGTTTCGGGGTGGAGGCTGGAAATGACAGGATCCTTAGAGTGATCAAGAAGGGTCAGACCATTGAAGAGACCGAGCAGGCGATAAAGAACGCATGCTCCTTGGGGTACGAGGTCGGCTTGTTCTTCATGGTCGGGCACCCCTTTGAGACCCCCAGGGACGTAGAGGACTCCATAAGACTCGCCTTGAAATATCCAGTTGCACTCGCAAAATTCCTGAACGTAATACCGTATCCCGGAAGCGAACTCTTCGAGTGGGTAGAGAAGAATGACTACTTCGTGGGAGATTGGCACCACAAACTGGCTTACTCGATGCACCTCGATGGGGAACCCTTCTTCGCAACGCCTGAGATGCCCCTAGATATGAGGAGGCGGTTGCTGGAGGAAACGGCGAAGGTATCAATCGAAGTTAGGAAGAGGAACGTTAAGCGTAAACTGAGGGAGAGATACGGCACACTGGGAGGCATAGTGGCGGACTTATTGTACGTCGAAAGGGTCCACGATACTTTGTGGAGAGCCTACAACGAGAACGGCGCCATAAGAAGGGCAATAGAGTTCGCGATGAAGATGCTCCACGTGAAAGTGTACCACTTCTAGGGCGAATGACCGTCAAGCGCCTAAGAAGCTTAAACGTATCCAACTAATGAGCTAGACTCTTAAAAAATGAAAATCCTCTTTTTCAATAGGTGGGTTGGCCGCCATGTTGGTGGAACCGAAACCCACATAAAAGAATTAGCCCTTAGATTAGCCAAGCGGGGACATGAAGTCCACATCCTCACTACGGAAGGAGACGAATTGCGGAGATACCGCTCTAATGTCAGATGCTGGTACGTAGGTAGCAATTGGAAGGAAACCCCCTTCTCCAGATCCTTGAAGAATGATCCCGCGCTCATCTTATACGCCCTAATGTTCGCTGTTAAGTCATTCATCATCTTCCTATATCTGAAAATCCATAGAATCGAATTTGATATAATATCGGTCCATTGCTTCCTCGAGGCCTTTCTAGTTCGATGTCTCAAGTGGATCCTACAAGCGCCGTGTGTTTTCGTCTTTGAGGGATGGAGCGATCCAGAAGCGGTTATAGCCAAAAATGCTAATTTGAAGATATCCATCTCCCAAGCTATCGCAGGCAGATGTCACACGAGATATCACTACAAACCATTGGTTATCCCTATTGGCGTGGATCGAGAAAGGTTCTCCCCCGTCGGCGCTAAGATGCGTGTCGAAGGAGCTGAGCATAAAATAAAGATACTCAACGTGAATCGGCTGTCTCCCGGCAAAAACTTGGATACCTTAATAAATGCCGCTAAAATCGCCTTAGAAAAAAACCAGAACTTGCAGTTTATCATAGTTGGGCAGGGAAGCGCTAAATCCAGTTTGGAGAAGTTGGTTGAGTGTTATGGTTTAAAGGGACGGGTGCTTTTTCTGGGCAAAGTGAGCGATGAGAATCTTCCCTCTTGGTACCGTTCTGCTGATATCTTTGTTAGCCCGGAAGTCACAAAAGACGAATACCTGATAACCGTGGAGGAGGCAATGAGCGCAGGGTTGCCAGTAATCGTAACATCTCCATCGGGGAGCTTTGAACTTGTCGGGGACTGTGGAGTCGTCGTACCCCCAAGGTCCTCAGAGCTCTTGGCTGAGAAGATTTTGGAACTGGCATCCAACCGTGAGTTGCGGGAGAAACTGAGTCGTAGAGGTCTAGCTCGGATCAAAGATTACGACTGGAACAGTCTTATAAAGAAATACGAGGAAGCGTATCTTTCAGTAGCTGAAAATTGTCCATGATACAACGTCAGAGGGCAACTTGTTTTAATGAAGCAACGTTACGTTCGAAAAAAGAAAACGAATCTATAACCTTTATACGTTTTGGTGGCAACCAGCAGAGCCATGAATAAGCATTCGTCGATAGCCGCATTCGCGAAATCGTCTATTCTGGTACTCATCATTATACATATAACATTAATTGCTCATGCGGTGCCAGAAGACACCAGCAACAGAAATACGTGTCTCGTCTTTGACGGTGTGGACGACTATGTGGAGGTAAGCGATGGTATCGGCTTCAACTTCGGCGCAGGGGATAGCTTCACGGTTGTAGTGAGGGCTAAGAGCGGCACGAACAATCGCGTATTACTTGACAGGGGGAGAGAGGCCAGCCCCTATGTTGGCTATGCGATAGGCTATGGCACGGAAGAGAGCAATAGGATCACGTTCGAGCTGGGGGATGGCGTGAACACATCGACAGCCACCTCAACCACTAGACTTGAGGGGAACGAATTACTATACATCGTGGGGGTCAGGAACGCCTCAGCCAGAAAAGTCAGGATCTACATCAATGATATGCTGGAAGATGAGCAAGATGATCTAACAGGTGATCTGAGCAATACACAAATTTTGAGCATCGGCTCGAACAGCAAGCAGAACGTTGGAACCTTCTTTAAGGGATACGTGTGTGATGTCCGCATCTACAACCGTGCCCTATCTATGAACGAAGTGATATGGATCTACACCGGCAATTACTCGAACACAAACGGGCTCGTACTGTGGCTGAAGATGGATGAAGGGGTTGGAGAGATTTGCGCGGACTCCAGCGGCGAAGGGAACAATGGCACGATTGTGGGCGCTTCTTGGTTAACCCCTCCCGAGTCCACTCCAACGCCCACG
>JBHHXX010000002.1:0-76701 GCA_046757245.1 Candidatus Geothermarchaeales archaeon | reverse complement strand
GCCCTCTTCTCCACCACTCCTTTAAGCGGTGGAGCGATGGAGGTCACCTCCTTGGTCTTTTTCAACCCCAGCCTGTGTGATAACACCATCCTTTTGAGCAGTTGAATGGCGAGAGCTGGGTCAACCCCCTTGGGGCAGACGTGGGAGCAGGAGGCCGCGAAGTGACAGGACCAGCATCCATGGGGTGAGTCAACCGTGTTCATTCTTTTGGCTATCTCATCATCCCTCGAGTCAATCAAGAATCGAAACACCTCTGTTAGGGCTTGGGGTCCGAGATACTCCTTATCCGTCGAGGAGACCGGACACGCGCTCCAACACAACCCACACTTGATGCAAGAGGTGAACTGGAAATATGTTTTGAACACCTCATCGGGCGTTTGAACGTATTCTCTTATGGGGTTTTCCAACTCCTCAACGTCTCTCCTAATTATGTAGGGCATGGCCAGTTTGTGCTTCTCGAAAAACGAGTCAAAGTCTGTCACAAGGTCTTTGACATTTGGGAGATTTGGTAGGGGCCTAACCTCTATTATGTCGGTTTCAAGATCCACGACTTGTGTGTGACAGGCCAACCTAGGCACCTCGTTTATGAGCATTCCGCATGAGCCGCATATAGACATCCTGCAAGAATATCTGAGAGCTAGGGATCCATCTAGATTCTCCTTGACGTATAGCAGCCCGTCCAAAACCGTCATCCCCTTGGATAAGGGAACCTCGTATTCCTCTATGTGAGGTGTGGCGTCCCTTACAGGGTTGAATCTTTGAACCCTAAATATGATGCTAGCCATTCAATCACCCCAGATATGCCACTAAATTTACGTAGAGTCCATAGATGAACACAACCAGTCCGATAACGATGCACAGAGTCGTGATGACCTTCTCGAATCTTCCACCCTGGTAGAATTCGAGGAGCATCGACTTTAACCTATACATGGCGTGATAGAGGATCGACGCCAGGAAGATCGTGTATGTTACGAGATAGAGGGGGTTCTTCGCCCTAACAAGGACGTTTTCATACCTTAAAGCCTCACTAATGCCAACACCCGAAACGAGCGAGGAGTAGGGAAATAGGTGTATGGCTAGAGTGATTGCCAACATCGCTATGGCGATTAAATCGATTAACCAAAGGGTTGACTCCCTCATGCTACCACCCGTAGAGGAACTCCATCAGGGCCACCAAAGAGAAGACTATGCTTAAAATCATGAGGATAATCGCGAGGGCCTTTTGAGGTAAGCCCAGGGAGGTGGCCTTATAGGGATAAACCGGGAGTTTGGGTTCACCAATCATGTATCCAAGCTCGTTGATGATCAGCCTTATCCCGTTTAATCCGTGAAATATGACGGCTATCACGAAGGGAAGCATCACCTCGTTGTTCACCGAGGGGGCCACGCTTTCCCAGAGGCTTAGGCTGACTCTTTGACCCGTGAGAAGTATGTGAAAGATTAGGAAGCCGATCATGTATAATCCGGTTATTCTATGCATTGCGAAAAGATATCTTTCCAAGTTGTATCCCTTAACCTCGCTGCTCCTCTTCCTCCTCAATTAGGTCACCTCAATACTTCCTCTCAACCGGTTTCCACTTCGTCAACGTAACGGGGACGTATTCTATTGTTGGGCCCTCGGGGGCGCAGCGTATAAGCGAGTGTTTCAACCAGTTTTTGTCGTCTCTCTCCATACAATCTAATCGATAGTGAGCCCCTCTGGACTCCTTCCTAGCCAACGCGCACAGGGCCACGGCTTCAGCCAAATCGAGCATGTTTTCAATTTCCAAAACAGAGGTTAGATTCGTGTTGAAGACGCCGCTTTGGTCCTCAACCCTGATGTTTTCAAAGCGTTTCTTCAGCTCTCTGATTTTCTTGATCGCCTCCTCTAAGCCCCTTTCATCTCTGAAGACCCCCACTTTCACATCCATGGTGGCTCTGAGCTCCCTCCTAATCTCAAAGGGATTCTCGTCTCCGCTCTTGCCCAACAACCCGAGCACCCTCCGCTCCTCCTCATCGAAACCCCTTTCAGACGTAGCGGGTTTTGAGGCGCTCATGGCATGCTTTGCCGCTGCCTCACCGGTCAACTTGCCATAGACTAGGCACTCAGCCGTTGAATTTGTTCCAAGCCTATTGGCTCCATGGATGCTTATGCAGGAAACCTCACCCGCAGCCCACAGACCCTTGACCTCAGTCGCCCCATACGTGTCCGTATTTATCCCGCCCATCGAGTAGTGTTGGACCGGTCTAACGGGAATCGGCTCCGCTAGCGGGTCGAGCCCGATGAATTTAATCGCAACCTCCCTGATCTGTGAGAGTTTTTCATAGATTGTTTCTGGTGGAAGATGGGTCAAGTCTAAGTGAACGTAGTCTAATCCCTCCGGATCCTCATACCCCCTACCCTCCATAATCTCCCTCATCTCAGCTCTGGCGATGATGTCCCTAGGAGCCAACTCCATTTTTTCCGGGGCATACTTCTCCATGAAGCGTTCTCCCTTGTTGTTCTTGAGGTGTCCTCCCTCCCCCCTAGCTCCCTCCGTGATTAAGATGCCAGTGGGAACCAGACCCGTGGGGTGGAACTGCATGAATTCCATGTCCTTCAAAGGCATTCCCGCCCTGTAGGCGGCGGCCATTCCATCCCCCGTCGCCGTGTGACCATAGGTTGTGAACCTATAAATCCTTCCGGCTCCACCCGTGGCTATTATTCCGGCTAAAGCGGATATCCGATAGATTTCTCCCGTCTTCATCTCCATCGCCGTGATGCCCTTGAAAGTGTGGTCTTCCACGATGAGGGAGGTGGCGAACCACTCTTCGTAGAGGCTTACATTGTCGTATTTCAGAAGGGTGTCGTAGAGGGTGGCCATCTCATAAAACCCCGTCTTATCCGCCGCAAAGCACGCCCTAGCCCAGCTATGGCCACCAAAGGGTCTCAGGGCTAGCCTACCATCATCCCTCCTACTCCACGGGAGGCCCCAATGCTCGAGCTGAAGGATTTCCTTGGGTAGCATCTTGACGAACAACTCAACGGCGTCTTGATCGGCTAGGAAATCCGACCCCTTGACCGTGTCCCACTCGTGTAGCTCAAAGCTGTCACCCTCATCGGTTCTCAACACAGCCGCTGTTCCACCCTGGGCGCACACGGAGTGGGCCCTCAAGGCGTGGGTCTTCGTCACGACGGCGACATCTAGCTTCCCGTTACTCACCCTCGAGGCCTCTATCGCGGCTCTTAAACCCGCTATTCCAGAGCCGACGATCAATAGGTCATGATCTATTTTCTCCACTAGCTCTCACCCAACACACAGTAATACAGGGGTATCAACAAGAGGGTGATTATCCCCAGAAGCCAAAGGGTCGCCGCCCAGGGAATTCTTGGAACGGCGTGCGGGAATTCGATTCCATGCGAATCATACAACCAAATGCCTACGCCCAATAGGCTTATCGCTATGCCCATCAAACCGAGGATCAGGAGTTTCGGCCTAATCATCGATGATGACCCCCAATTTACCCTCAATTATGGGGAACAGCTTGATGAATAGGGTGTATAGAGTGATCGCGATCCAGAAGGTCCCCAGCGTTATAGACCACTCCGCCAGAGTCGGCGTATACGTTACCACGGGTGGATAGAGCCTCGGATAAGTCAGCGTTGGGACAACGATTACCACCCTTTTGATCCAGAGGCCAACGTTGAGGAGAACGGAGGCTAAAACGACCACATTTAAGTTAAAAAGCTCCTTTTTGAAGAGGGGGAGGAATAGGATCAAAGCCGGAAAAATAAAAGTTAACACGAGCATCGGCCAGAAAACCCATGAGAATTCGCCGAAAAACAACGCGTTTGAGACGGATACTTCGGGTAGGGGGCCCAGATACCTTATGGTGATTTCCTCGGCGATCCAAAGGTAAAAGTAAAGTATCAAAACGTTCCTCAGGGCCCAAGCCAACCCCTTGAAGACCTCCATGTTGAGGTACCTCTCCCACCTGAACAGCCTCCTCAGTATCCAAGCGATGGTGATGATGGAGGCCAATCCACTCGCCACCGCCCCGATCACGAAGTATATTCCAAATATGGCTGAAAACCACCCTGGTCTGGCCGATTGGAGCCCAAAAACCCATGAGACAACCGTGTGAACCGTGACCATTATGGGAACGATGGCGACGGCTATCCACCAGAGGGCCTTCTCGTGTCTTTCCTCCTCCATCTCACCACCCCTATACCCCAGGGCTAGAAAGTTGTATAGCCAGCTCAACCTAGACACTTTCTTGGAGTAGAACAGAAAGTCGGCCCTCATCGATAGGTAGAGGTAGATGATGCTCCCCGTCAAATACGTCGTGACCGCCGTTATGTCCCAAATAAGGATGGATTGATATCTACCCCAAGCGAATAGATGGAGGATCCTATCTGGTCTGCCCAAGTCCACGACTATGCATAGGATGGCCATGAACAGCGCTACCACCGTGAGGAGCTCAGCTATCCGCGTAACGGGTCTCTGAGACTTTATCCCTAAAAGCCTCACGGACGCTGAAATCGCGATCCCAGCGTGGCTTATGCCAATCCAGAAGACGAATGTGGAGATGTAGATGCCCCAATAGACGGGTCTATTCATCCCGGTGACCCCCAAGCCCTGGGTCAGCTGCTGAGAATAGCTGTAGCCCCAAACCATGATGAGGGCCAATAACACAGCCATGAAGGCGTAGAACCACTTGCTCGTGGAGGTTATTGGTTGAAGTAATGATTCGTCAAATCTTTGACCCATTCGATCACCCCTGAGTCAAATATATAACCTTTGGGCGGGTCCCCATCTCCTCCAGCAGAACGAAGGCTCGACTGTTTTGAGCCCACTCGTGCACGAGGCTCCTCGGGTCGTCTAGGTCTCCGAAGACCCTCGCCCTCCCCGTACACGTTGAAACACATGCCGGTAGGTACCATATCTCCCTCCCGCTTAGACCCAATTCTTTGTCGCTCGGGTTCATTATCGACCTCATGAGAGCATCAATCGCCTTAGCCACCGCCCCCCAGCTCGGCTCAACGCCCACCTTACTCCCGAGGAGGTTTGAGAGAGCTAAAGCCTCACCCCTCGCTAGGTCCTCCCTCAACTTGACCAACTTGTGGATGCAAAAGGTGCATTTCTCAGTTACCCCCAACAAACCTCTACTCGGTCCAACCCTGCCCACCTCTGGAAGCGTGATTTCATCCGGGTTTAGATATTTATCCATCGGCTCTGGGGCATCATATCTATACCACCTAAAGTAGTTTGCGTCATAGGGGCAAGCAACCATACACAGTCTACACCCGATGCATCGATCATAGCTCACCAAAACGATCTTCCCCTCGAAGTAGAATCGTGCTCCCACTGGGCAAACCCTGATGCAGGGGGCGTTGTCGCACTGCATACACGGTCTTGGCAACGAGGTGACTCTTTCTCCCCTATCTACCACTATGAAATCATGCCAAGCGTATACTCTGCCTTTCTTGGCTTCCAGGGGTCCGACGAAGGGCTGATTGTTCTCTGATATGCAAGCAAACGTACAGGCTTGGCAGGCGGTGCATTTATCCAAGTCTATGGCCATGCCCCATCTTACCAACCTATCCACCCCCGGCCCCATAAACCCTGACCCTCGTCGAATTGAGCGATGGGGTCCCGGTGACAGGGTCCCTCACATAACTTCCGTTCCACTCATAAATCGTTAGCTCATATGGGTTTCCACCCACGTTTTTAGCCCATTTGCCATAGGCCCTGTGTCCCAACCCGAAGGGCACGCTTACCACCCCTCTTTTAGCGCCCCTAAAGGTTTTTGCGATGCACTTCATCCTCTTTCCCTTCGGGTTTTCGACGTAGACAGGCTCACCATCGTTGACGCCTATCCTCTCGGCGTCCTCGGGGTTTATCTCGACCCACGTGAGGTATTTCAGGTGCGGGAAGAGGGGAGATTGGTGTTCAAGGGTCCAAGGGCAGTTGGATAGTTTCCCACCGTCTTGAACCATCAAACCATAGGTGTTGAGCACGAACGGGTATTCCTCCTCACCCCCTACATATGTCGGATTCCTCCACTGAAGCTCCGAGGCGTGGAGATCGCTTGGTGTAAGACGCTCAGCCAAGCCCTCCTTCACGCCCCACCAAAAGCCATGCTTCAATAGGTCGCCCCAGAAACCATCGAAGCTCTTAAAGGACGCAACGGGTTTGGGTCCCACATAGCCTATCCCAGACTCCCATACGCCACTCCACCTGTACCTCAATACGTCATAGAAGTTCTGCCACGGCATGTTTTCATCGATCACTCCACCGAGCTCCCGTGAAAGTCCAATCACCAAATCCCCAACGTTGCGGGTATACGTCTCTCCCACGACCGGTTTTGAAATTGATGCATAGGCCTCACCTGAATCTAATTGGGTTGAGTAGTCGCCCCATCTCTGTGGAGAGACTTCATCTGGAATTATGAGGTCAGCCGTCAGCTCCTCAACCTCTCCCATGAAGGGGGACGTGCTGACTATGAACGGTATTTCCTCAAAGGCTTCCCTAAATCTCTCTGGCTCCGGGCTATCGAAGAGTGGATTAACCCCGTGAACGAGGATGACTTCAGGCTTGTAGGGCTTCCCACCCAATATCGCATCTGCAACGCCAACATAGTTTGATTCAGCCAGGTTTATCCTTTCCCTCCTCAATGACTCGGCGGCTATCCCATCCAATTCTACATCGGGAAAGGGTTTGAATGGGGGCTCAAATTTGACGGTGCCACGCACGTTTCCAACGAGGAGGTTCAGCGCCCTTATCGCCAATTGAGTTTGATAACCGTTGTCCCAAAAGTATGCTCTCCCACCACCCAGGGCGATGGATGGCTTCGTCGAGGCGAACTCCCTCGCTATTCTTTGTATCGTATCAACGGGTACACCAGTTGTTTCGGAGCTCCACTCAAGGCTATACTTCCCCAAGATTAGCTCTTTAAAGTCCTCAAAATCTTTCAAACTATCTCTAACATGATCCCCATAGAGTTTTTCTGAGATTATTACGTTTGTGATCCCTAGAGATAGAGCGCCACTGGTTCCAGGGTTTATTTTTATCCATTCATCGGCCTTAACCCCTGTAATTGAGAGCATTGAATCTGCGACCACCATTTTGGATCTAATGGGTCTTCCTCTCCTACTATGTCCATAGGCCCTCAGGAATCGAGCTATCGGACCCCAGCCGCCAAGCAGGTCGGCTCCAAACAACAAGAAGTAATTCACGTCACCGAGATTGAAACCGACGTCGACTGGCACCCCAAAGTATCTAACAAAGTTGGGGGTTCCATAGGCCTTGAGAAATCGGCTTATAAGCTCCTGTAGAGCGCCATAGTCGCCCCCCATCCATACAAATTGATGTGGTCTTCCATCCTCCCTCAACCCCCTCAGCTTTCCAGAGAGGATCGAAAGGGCTTGCTTCCATTCCAAACTCTTCCATGAAGAGTCTCTTGTGGATCTATAGAGCGGTTTCCTTATCCTATCTGGGTTATAGAGTATTTGGAGGCTTGTGTGACCCCTTGGGCAGAGAATCCCCCTGTTGTTGGGGCTAAGTGGGTTCCCCTCCACCTTTACGGCTCTATCGTTGATGGTTCTAATCAGAACACTACATCCAGCGGGGCAGAGGAGACAAGTCGACGTTTTCCAGCCTTCTATTGGAAAATTGCCTCTGACGGATTCGACCTTCTCGTGAGGCATGAGTTCATTGAAGAGACCTCCAAGGGTTACCGCGGCTCCGGCGGCAGCCGTAGCCTTGATGAAATCCCTCCTTGATATCTTGGACAAGGGACTTCTTTGCAATTCACCCACCTATTTAGATAGAGCGAGTCGACGTTACGAGGACAGCCAAGTATGCACAAATAGCGAACAATGCGAGAGTCGTTATGGACATCGCTGAAATCAAATAAACATCCCTTTTACTCTCAGCGATCCACGCCCCAGCAGCGGCTCCGAAACCGAGAATGGTTGCCAAAGACGTAAACAATAATTTAAGATTAAAATAATAACTCATATAGGGAAAATTTTCATCCAGAAAGCCCCTGACCGATAGGTCATAGGGTTGATAAACAAGGCTCCCAAAAATTTGCATCAAGACGAATAAAAGTCCCCCAACGATGAAGATGGACGCTGTGGGTTTTCCCAACTCAGCGAATCTACCCGTCTTAAACATGACGAAGAGAATCAAGGAGCCCAAGACCCACAAAGTTAAACCTAATAGGGCGAAGACGACGTGCAGAAATAGGTTGAAAACATCGGACATCCTGGAGGCCCCCACTAAATTAGGATTAATTTCTACTATATTTTAAATACTAATACTTTAACTTAGATAGTCGATTCAATGCGACTATGGCTTAATGTAACTTTTTAATGGGGTTTTCTTTATTAGCTGCTTAATAGAAATTTTTGTGGGTTATGAATTGAGATCTCAGCGGTGGGAACTCAGAGACACTGGCATGGTGTTTTAACCCTTGGGTAAGGAGATGTCGTTTTTAGAGCACATAGACGAGCTTAGAAGAAGGCTGATTGTTATCATCGTAGCCGTGGGGTCCATAACGGTCTTCTGCTTTACATTCGGCATAAAGAACGTGGAAATCGGCGAATACTCTATCTACATCCCCTACCCCAACATATACAGAAACATATCCGCGTTGTTCCTGGAGAGGCTCAAGAGCGATTTGCTCCCGGAATATGTAAAGTTGATAGTTACGACTCCAGCCCAGGCGATGGTGGCGTTGATATACGTCTCTCTTTTCCTAGGCATCGCTTTCGGCATGCCCGTGATCATCTTCGAACTCGCAAGATTCATCGGACCAGGCCTATACTCTCACGAAAAAAAGGTCACAGGCAAGATAATTTTACCAGCTTCGGGCCTTTTTCTTTTGGGGGCCATTTTTTCATACCGCTTGGTGATACCTTGGACCATAGATTTCCTGTTTAGGTACGGCGTCGCCTTGGACGTTGAGACCTTCCTAACAATTGAGGGCTTCATATCCTTCGTCTTGCTATTTATTCTCGCCTTCGGTCTATCCTTTCAGCTCCCAATCGTTATGGTTGTGCTATCGTCCCTCGACATCGTGGATCCAGGTTTTTGGAAGAGAAACTTCAGATACGCCGTCTTGGGTATGCTCATCTTTGGGGCTATAATAACGCCCGATGGCAGCGGGATCACCATGTTCATGGTCGCCGCGCCCATGATAGTTCTATATCTAGCGGGTTATCTCGTGGCCGTTAGAGGCAAGAAAAAGGAGTGAGGCTGGAAGCGCTTTAGCCTCGATCAGATAAGCTTTATTAAGGGTGAGGCTTCAATAGTGATTTAGTGAGGAATAGTTGTTTGGGATTGAATCGTCAACCCTACCACTCCAAATGTGGGGATTGCAGGGATTTGAGTGGATAATCCTCCTCGTATTCGTAATACTGATCCTCTTCGGTGCGAAGAAGCTTCCGGAACTGGCAAGAAGCATTGGTAAGGCCACGGGTGAGTTCCAGCGGGGAAGACGAGAGATCGAGAAGCAACTGAAGGAACTCTCTGAAGAAACCCCAGCTGTGGAGGAGTCCGATATAATCAGAGCAGCAAAGAGCCTCGGCATCGATACCGAGGGCAAAACGGAGGAGGAGATCCGCGAGGAGATGAAGAAAAAGCTCTCCGAAAAACAATAGTCAAAACCCAGTGTTTAACACAGAAGAGGTAAAGGCCGCCTAATCGTGTATCAACATCGATCAACACCGGCGTAGATTGTAAACATATATCTAGCTGAGCTAAAGAATTGTTTGAGCATAGGCAAGGGGATTGTAGAATTGCGCCTCAACTATGTTCCGCGGTCTCTTCAAAGGGGCGGTGCCTCACTAACATATGTTGGGAAAAGGATAAATACGCGGCGAATTCATTAAGAGAGGTGAAACAGTTTGAGGGCCAAAAACTACCGCAGCATCAGGGGGCAGCTATACACGAGGAAGGAATACATCAAGGCCTCACCCCAGATTAGAATCGTAAAATTCGAGATGGGAACGGAAAGCGAAGACTATGACGCGGAGCTGAGGCTCGTCGCGAAGGAGAGGGTTCTAATGAGGGACAACGCCCTCGAGGCGCTCAGGGTATCGGCGAACAAAAATCTCACGCGGAAGCTGGGGAGCGAATACTACTTGAGGATACGCGTTTTCCCCCACCACATCCTTAGGCAGCACAAGTATATGACGGGGGCTGGGGCGGACCGCCTCAGCGACGGGATGGGGCACGCCTTCGGTAAACCCATCGGGCGCGCAGCGGCGATTAAGGAGGGTCAAACCATCTTGGAGGTGAGAACCTTCAAGGGGAACGTTGAGAAGGCGATGGAAGCCTTGAAAATTGCCAGGAGCAAGGTGCCCAAGGGGGCGAGGATAACGGTTGTCCCCCTCGCAGAGAAGGCCGGGAAAGATTGATCGAGTGAACTCAAGGGGGAGGTTTCATCAAAAGACGTTCTTCTCCCACGCTATCTTTCGGTATTCACACTCACGGGGAAGATGAGACCAACAGAGGAAACCCAGCTAAAAAGGTAGAGCAGTATCGTCGTTGAAGACGAGTTGAACCCGTCTCCCATCCGTCTTCGATAAGAGGTTAGGGAACTCAACAATCATAGATGGTAGCTAAATGGGGTCTAGACCGACGATTGTAGTTTCCTTAGGACGTCTTCAGGCTTAAACTTTTCGCCCTCCCTTATCGATGCCTCCTCAACGTAGAATTTGATGGCCAAGGATAGGGCCTTCTTGTCCAGAGGGATGAGTTCCTCGCTCCTGAAGTAATTCACTAGGCTGAGGGAGGAAGCAAGGATGAGGGCATTCCTCTCTACCCGGGCGGAGAACCGCAACCTTTTGCCCGGGATCGCTTCGATCACGGCGTCTCTGACAGCGCTGAAAACCTCTATATTCTCCTCGTCTATTAAGATCTTCTTCGCCTTGCGTCTCCCCCCGAACTCCCCCCTCCTCCTCTGTATGGCGTAGATGGCCGTTAGGAGATCCCTTATCCTCGCGGCTTTCCCGAGGCCCTTGACCCGTCCGCTGAGGAGCCGCATCTGATTCTTTGCTATCTCCACGTATCTCTCCTTAGTCATCCGGTGTAGCCTGCAGAGCATCCTATCCTCTATGGCCGAGAAGTTGGGGTCCTTCACCGTGGTCTCATAGCCCTTCTCCCCGATCCTCGTGTTGTAGTTCACCACGAAGTAGGAGGACAGCCTGTAGGGTCCGATGACCTCCCTGTGCATCTCATACTTAATAATTCCCCCCTCCATGGCCAACTTGAGGGGCTCCACCATGCCACTATATCTAAACCAGTCGTTGAACTCTGGGACAATGAAGTTGAATGTTTTCCCCTCATAGGCCTGGCCGATCCTTATGAAGCGGGCCGCGGTCATGCCCCCGACGTACCTGTTTATCCCCGGGATCCCGTGGGGTGGAATCCCCAATTTCTTCGAGCCAAAGAGGAGGTCCCTAGTGGAGAAGGATTTTCCGGTCCCTGGGTCGCCGAAGAGGGCGAGGTTAAACCCCGTCTTCAGGCCTGACTCCCCCCTCTCACCCACGATGGGTGTCTCGGAGAGGCTCAACTGCTGTGTCAGAGTTAAGAGACCGTCGAAGTGTAGCCCCTCGCCCAGCAGATTCTTGAGGTATTCAATCAGCGCGTCGAGACTCATCTTTTCCCCGAAGTCTCGCAGCGTTTCCCCTCTTCGCGTCAGCCCCTCAATATATTTGTCCAGTTCGGCTTCGCTCTCAGCTATGTAGGCCTCTTCCTCCACCAAGTCGCTCTTCACCGGAGGAGTTGGCGGTTTTACAGGTTCCTCTATAGGCGGCTTGGGTTTCTTAATCCCTAGGTATTCGGCTATGAGGGTCTTCCTCTCCTCGGGGACCTCGTAGACGACCAGTCTCTTGCCGCGGTAGCGGTATTCCAGAACTCCCTCGCGGGTCAGTTCCTCCAAGAGGTCTAGAACGTCATCTTTCTTCCGGGGGAACTCCTCCTCGACGTTCTCGCTGTCTATCCTCCCGCCGTATTTGAGGAGGGTCTTCAGGGTCTTCCTCAGCCACCTAGGGTGCTTCCCCCCCAGTTTGTTCAGGGAGAGCTTGAGCCTCCGATAGCCGTTCTCGAGGGATACACGGCCCCTCCTAGTGGTGAAGTAGCGGCCGACAAAGGTCTTCTCCGGGCTCAGAGGGAAGGCGTCGAAGATCTCCCGGACCCTATCCAAGGGAGTGGTGGTTACGATCTCCGTGCTCAAATCTTCCTTGCTCATCTGGAGGAGACTCGAGAGGTTCCTAGAGACTGGTAGCTCTAGGCGCCTACAGATCTCTATGAGCCTCGTCTTGGAGTAGTTCTCCTCTAGGAAGATCTTCAGCTCGACCTCGGCGCTCATTTCAACTCACCCTCCTCAGCCTCCAGATGAGCCTTAGGGCATCGCCATGGCTAACCAGATTCAGGTCGGCGAGCTTCCTCACACCCCTCCGAATAGCCATGTCGAACTCCCTCTCTGGCAGGAGCGGCTTGGCCGTGCCCTCTACCAGCTTTAGGACGAGCCTACCCTTCCTCGTGTGATCCTTCAGATTTTTCCTCAGATAGGTGAAGAGGTGCTCATAGGTGGGCCCAACGGAGGCGCTCAGCGAGGTCCTCGGCAAGCCGAGAAAGCCCCTCCCCTTCTCCAAGGAGAACGATCTAGGGAAGATGAAGTCGAAGGCCTTTTCTACGCTTCCCCTCCTCCTCACCGCCACGAACGGCACGGCTATCCTCGTCTTCTCCCTCAGCGGCGTCTCCAACATGTACTTGTCAAGGGTGTCGTGGATCTCCCTGTGGGTGTCGTGCTTCTGCTTCGCCGCCCTTTGGAAGTCCCTGCAGAGGATGCTTAGGTTTTTCTTCTCCTGCTGGACTTTCCAGAGGATTTTTTCCTTCTCTTTTCTCTTCTCGCTTATTTTGCGCTTCTCTCTTTTGACCCGTCTTTCCTTCTCCTTCTCCAAGGTTTCCAAGCTCTTTTTTGTCTGCTTCTCGATTTTTTCTATCTGCTTCTCTAGGGACCCCTTCTTCTTCCGCCACTTCTCCGCCTCCTTCTTATGCACCTCGGCCAGGATCTTCCACTTCTCCCTTTTTGTCTTCTTGCTCTTCTCCTGATAGGTGGCGGCTTTATTGCTCTCCATGTGATATTTCTTCGTAAGTCTTTTCAGTTGGGGTTCCAGTCGACGCTTCTTCTTCTCAGCTTCTTTGAAGAAATTATTGCCCTTCTTTTCTATTTCGGCTTCGATTTTTTGAATCTTCCCCTCCACATCTTTCTCAAGGAGCTTCGTCTCGTACCTATTGATCCTTAGCTGGATCTCCTTCTCTCTGTCTAACATCTGCGTGATGAACCTCTCTCCTTCCCTGACTGCTTCCATCAGCTCATCCAAGGCGGAGACGTTTAGGAGCAAGTTGCACTTCACCTCCTCAAAGGTCGAGGCCGCTTCACAGGCCGCTTCGGAGTCGGCCTCGTAGATCAGCCCCGCGGCCTCGAGGGGTTTGAAATCCCCCATTGCCATATAATCGTAGGTCTCCGTCAAAACGGTGAGGTCTGAGACGACGTTTTGAATAACTATCTCCTCCAGGTCGGCCCTCTCGACGGTGTCCTTGGCCCTAGAGACCGCCTCGATGAAGGACCGATAGCTCTTCTTGCTCGCCTCGACATAGGCGTAGAGGTCGTTCAAATCCGTCTTTGCCTTGTAAGCCTTTATGCCCCCGCCCAAGGGATCGACCACGACGGCTCTTCCATCCCCGGTGGGGCAGAGGAAAAGAGGGTAGTAGAAGAGGCCGGAGCCCACGGGACCCTTAACCGAGCCCGCTAGGTATAGCAGTGCTGCGAGCTCTTCGTCCCTTGAGTATAGGGGTAGGTAGAGTGTGAGGGTCATGCTCACCCACACAAAAGACTTTCTCCTTTACACAATAAGAGTCTTCCATACTACTTTAGGGGGTCCTCCTCGTTACAGAGAGTTAGAAGAGTCTTTAAAGGTATGCCGATCATTCACCCCTGATTCTTTTGAAAAGCTTCTCCCAGTCAACCATTATCAAGGCCATGAATATTATCATCGTCAAGGCGATCGAGACGGCGGGAATCCACGGTTCCTGCCTCGTCTCAAAAACCGCGCTCTCAATGCGCTCCGCATCGATCCCAAAAAGCATGAGGACCTGTCGGCCCATTTCGGTCCCCGCCGCTCCCTTGACAACCCAAGCGACACCCGCACACATGATCAGCTTACCCACAAAGCAGGTCAAGAGGACTTTTATTATACTATACTGGGAAACCCCCAAGACGAAGAGTAGAAGGTCGTCCGGAAGGGGGGTCGCCGCGAACAAGATGATCAACGGGATCGTGAAGCCTGCTTCCACCAGCCTCTTCAGCCTCCTGAGACTTTTCTCGTGCCTCGTTTCATCGAAAAGCTCTCGGGCGCCCCGGCCAACCAGCCAAGCGCTCAACTCCCCGATCGTCGCCCCGAGGCCCGCAGAGGCTCCGAGGAGGGGTATGTTGACGGGGAGGAGTAGGGATATGAACGCTAGGGCTAGAACGTAGGGGACGGGGAAGATGAAGGTCACGTTGCCGAAGATGCTGATGAGGAAGACCCCCAGGTAGGTGCCGACGTCCCCAAACCTCCCGTAGTATCCTATGACTAGGCTGCTCATCAGCCCGCCCACGTTTATGCCCGAGTAGGCCAAGTAGAACAATAGGAGGATGAATAGGGCTAGGGAGAGGATGATGACGTACCCTGATTTCTCCATGGCATAAGAGACGCCTTAGATCTAAAATAAGCTTTATTTCAGAGAAACTCGTCTCATACGAGTCGGTTGGGCGTTGAAAAAATAGGAATGGGGAGCTACAACTCCAAGGGTTGAAGCGAAATAGCTCCCCGAGTTTAAGCGCCTTTTCAGACTTCGAGATAGTTGACAAGCGACCTCCTGAGGACCTCAGGTATCCACGAATTTACCTCCTCATCCACCCCATCCGCTGAGGGGTATGTGAATTGGGTCACCCCATCGATACCCCCAGCGTCCACGCACGCCCTCACCATCCTAGTCTCCATGGCGCCCGTGTGGATGATGTGGGGGTCCTCCTTGAGCGCAGCCAGCCCCGCGACTATGCCGTAAGCACCCCAATTGGATATGAAGGCTGCGAAGAGCTCGGTTACTTCAGTGTTCGCCGCTATCCCCGCCCCGCAAGGACACTTGCACTTGGTCGCGTTGGGCGCGTATTTTTTCACGGCTTCCTTGATGTTTCCCATCCCGATCTCGTTTCCCCCGTCTCCCACACCTATCGTCGGTATCCCTCGTGAACTCGCATCCTCCATGAGTATCCCAGCCTTAGCCGCGAAGTCGGAGACGCTGTAGCCCGACATGGTGTGATAAACGCCCCTCACGTTGGGCGAAACCTTCTCCACAGCTATGACCATCGAGGGGTTCAACTCATCATAGAGCCTCTTGGACTCCTCCTTAGCCTCGTCATAGTCGATGGGGAAGGGTATGACGGAAGCGGCTAACTTGGCCTTCTTGGCCTCACCTAGGTCTACCACGTTGATCCCCAGACCCATACACGTCTTGGCGGTGATGTCCACCGCGCGTTCCTCCGTCAGTATGACCGGCGTAGCCTCATACGTCATCTTTATGGCCCTCGCCAGCGCCGCCGCCCCCGGGGGGCCATCGGTCTCTTGGATCACATAGGCGGGTTTAGTTTCCGGTATTTGGGGAGCGGGAACTAAATAGCAGGGGAAGCCCGTGGTGATGAAGAATAGATCCCCCTTCTTGACGGTTTTATCTATGAGCTTAGCCGTCCTCAGCGTGAGGCTCTCACCATCCCCCCTCGCCGCCTCATAGAGTTTGGTGATCACGCCCCTCCCCCTGAGGTCCAGCGTGACCACTCTATCCGCTAGATCACAATAGTTGGCGAGAATTCTCTCCTTCATGCGAAACACCAATGCAAATTAGACGTTTACACCAATATTTGTTTTTCCTTCAAATAGAATATGCGCCGACAGGCGAAAAGTCGTAGGTTGGAAAGCTCGCCAACCACCGCACCCTAGAATCCTACATAGCGGTGAAGGTGGACCTTTCGAGGGCGATGGTAAACATCATTCGAGGCCACGGCGTGGAGGACGAAGATGAATGCGAAGATGAATATGAGGCTTATGCTCTTCAGAAAATCGAAGGGATTCACAAAAAGTTTAAATGTCTCTTTCCTCAATTATAAGTTGAGAAATACCACACTTCGAACACATGAGATGGATTCAGCCGGAGAGGGGTATAAAATTTCTTCCAAAACGTTCTGTTATTCAGGATGCGAGCTTTTTAGGTGTGGGACAAGAGCCCTAAAGGTGGTGGGAGGCAAGAGGATGTGCTCCCTAACCATGGACATCTGTGAACCGAGGTCCTGCGCCTACACCGTCTGTGTAGCCAAGAAGGTCCTCCCCAATGGGGTCTGTGGGAGAACCTTGAGGAGGAAAACCAGACCTATTTCGATTGAAGAGGGTCTAAAGCTCGACAAAGAAGTAATAAAAGGAAAACTAAGGAACCTCGAAGACGAAATCTTCTGAAGGAACAGATTTTAGATCCCTAATTGGAACTACAATGACAGAGAAATGTGGGGCTTATTATCGTAAATTGGATTCTAACTGGCCTTTTTATGTCTACCCTCAGAGCCCGCGAGTTGCTCCCTAATCCTGTCTAAATGCCAAGACTTCAAGGAGTAATCGAAAAGATTATTGGCTACTTAATAAGTTTACCGAGCTTCTCTAGCGCCTCTCCCTCTAGTAATTTCCAAAGTGTTTGTGTAAGATCCTCTATTTTCACCCTAATTTGGTTGGTTGAGTCTCTATCCCTTATGGTGACTGTATCGTCCTCTAGGGTTTGATAGTCGCAGGTAATGGCCGCGGGTACGCCGATCTCATCGGACCTCGCATACCTCTTCCCTATGCTACCCGATCGATCATAGAACGTGTGGAAGCACTGTTTTAAGAGGTGGTAAACCTCTCTGGCCTTCTCGGGGAGTCCATTCTTTGAAAGCAGGGGGAAGACCCCACATTGATAGGGGGCTATTCTCGGGGGAAGGGCGAGCCACTCCCAGCCTCTCTCTTTCCCCTGGCGGTAACTGTGTATCATCACGCATAGGAGGGTTCGATCTATGCCCTGGGAGATCTCCCAGACGTGGGGGATGAACTTCTCTCCCTCCTCGGACACCCGTAGATCCTTGCCGCTCACCTTCATGTGCGAGGCGAGGTCGTAGTCCGTCCTATAGTGGTTTGCGACGACCTCTACCCAGCCTAGGTGCGTGTTGACGTCGCAGTCGAAGGCCTGGGCTGCGTAGAATGGTCTTTCCTCATCCGTCTGCTCCCTAAGCCTGATGGCCTCGATCGGAATACCTAATCCGTTGATGAACTGCTGTATTCTGGCGAGGTAATAGGCGATGAGCCTGCCCCCGATGAGCCCGCTTCTCACCGCGTCCTCCACGGTGATTTCCCTGACCTTTTCATCATTCAACATCTGAAGGTTTAGCCTATAGTTTTTTACCTCATCGAACCTTGGGAACTCATCGATTTTATCGGGGTTGAAGAAAATCTCCGCCTCGGCTTGACTGAACTCCCTCTGCCTGATGAGGGTCTGCCTGGGGGAGATCTCATTTCTAAACGATCGCCCGATCTGAGCGATTCCGAAGGGCAGCTTCGCCCTCATCGACCTATAGACGTTGAGAAAGTCGACGAAGATCGCTTGACACGTCTCGGGCCTTAGATAAGCGATCTCAGCCTGCTCCGTTGGTCCAACGCTGAGTTTGAACATCATGTTGAAATACCGCGTATTCGCCAGGTCTCCGCCGCAACTTGGACACCTCACGTCGTGTTCTCTCATTGTCTTATCGAATTCCTCTGTGGGAGCCCTCTCGGGGACGAAGATGCCCGTTTTTTCCTCGATGAGTTTGTCGGCTCTATGCAGGCTTTTACACCTCTTGCATTGAACCAAGGGGTCGGCAAAGCTCTCGAGGTGTCCTGAGGCCACGAAGACCTTCTCTGGCATTATGTTGGTTCCCTCGATCTCGAAGAACTCCTCACCCACTATGAAGAAGCGCCTCCAGGCCTCCTCTATATTCCTCTTCAAAGATGTGCCTAGGGGGCCGTAGTGCCAAAACCCGGCCATTGGGCTATGGATCCCCGAGCCCGGATAGAAGAAGCCCCGCCTCTTGGCGACATCAACTATTTTTTTGAGGCTCATATCGATCATTCGTCCTCGAATCGGGTGGGCTGCCATTCATCAAGGCGTAACATCTAAATACCCTATGCGTATTAAGTTTTAAAGGTTTCACCGTTCTGAATTTGAGAAACGGGGTATTTGCAGAGCCTCTATCGCAAAAACGTTTTTTCGTCATAGGGGTCGATGGGCATTGTCCAAGTATGCGAGGGGCGCCAAATTTGAGAGGAGGGTCAAGAAATACTTCGAGGGTCTTGGCTACCTCGTGATTAGGGCGGCTGGCTCCAAGCCGATAGACTTGGTGTGCATAAGGGACGGCGAGGTTCTGCTGGTGGAGTGTAAAACCTCCCTGAGCGAGGTCAACAAGTCAACCCGGGAGAGGATTCTGGGGATCTCCGCCCCCTTCAAGGCCCGCGCCATCGTCGCCGCCAGGGACAACCGTAGGATCGTGCTCATCGACGCCAAGTCGTCGAAGAGGTTTAGGCCCACGCGTAAGGGTTGTCGTAGAATCGATGAGGCGTAGAGGGCATGGAGCGATGACCACTCGAAAACCTCTTAAGACGCGTCGTCCCTAAACCTCTTGAGAAGAGGGAGGTGACTCGCCCGGTTCATGAGGATAGGTTTGATATCGGACACACACGACAACCCCACGTCCGTTAAGAGAGCCGTCGAGATCTTCAACGATGAGGGGGTTGAGGTTGTCCTCCACGCTGGGGACCATATAGCGCCCTTCAGCGTCGGGTGGTTTAAGCCCCTCGAGGCGAGGCTCATAGGGGTCGGTGGGAACCTGGACGCCGAATACGAAATATTGGGGAGGAGCTATGAGGAAAACGGCTGGGAGTTCCATAGACACTTCGCGAGCCTCGAGCTGGGGGGTAGGGTCGCGTTGCTCCACGGCGTCTCAAACCAGATCGTGGTTGGCCTGGCCAAGTCGGGTGACTTCGACGTCGTCGTTAGAGGACACATGCACCAGAAGCAGTTTGAGAGGCTGGAGGGGAGCCTCCTCGTGAATCCCGGTGAGGCCTGTGGATACCTCACGGGCGAGGCCTCCATCGCCATCCTGGAGATGCCCGCGGGAGAGGTTCGCTTTCTCAGCCTTGTATGAAGAATTTTTTCCCAATGTGTCGGGTAAAACTTTTAAAGTCCCTCGTCAGCCGTAAAGTAATGGTTTATAAGCTCACGCATTTATGGGCATATCTAGGGGGCCGTCGTCTAGCTTGGCTATGATGCCAGCCTGGGGTGAATCCGAATGGGATTTTCGGATCGCTGGTGAGACGTCCGTCCCAGAAGTCCCGGGTTCGAATCCCGGCGGCCCCACCATCCTCATGACTACCATAGTTTCCTAGATCTCATCCCTCAGCCGTGAGGTTTAACACAATCTCCGCTATGTCTGATCCATACTCGGCTATTCTTCTAATGCTCTCCAGTATCAGCCTAAGCTTCACGACCATCGCTGGGGGGATTTTCATGTTCAACATGGGCTCTATGACCTTCTCCTCGAATTCGATCATCTGCTTTGTCGTGGCGATGGTTTCATGAGCCAATTTCACGTCCTCTCTGTATAATGCCTTGAAGGCATCGTCGTATATCTTCCGGGCCGACGTGTTCATACCCGCGATTCCCTCCAAAAGTTTATCGCTTGGAGGGGTGTTCATCGTGAGAATTATTTTGGCGATTCTGGCGACGTGATCAGCCACCCTCTCCGTGCTTTTGACGATGAGGCGGTAGCCGAGGCAGTGGCGGGGGCTCTTGAGCCCAATCTCCTCGATCACCCCCCTATTGCGCACGGCGTTTTTCAGTTGTCGCACGATGAAGAAGTAGAATCTATCTATCTCATCGTCTCTCTCAACGATCTGGCGTGCCAAGTCGTGATCCAATTTTTTGAGGGCGGTTAGGGCGTCCTCGTGCATAGACGATGCGAGGACGCTCATACGGCTCAGCGCCCTATCAACCGGGAGATCTCTATACCCCAGCAAACACTGGGCCGTCATCTCGTTGGCAGACTCCTCGATGACCTCCACGCCCATCAACTTCCTCCTCACCGTCTCC
The DNA here is from genome assembly GCA_046757245.1 of Candidatus Geothermarchaeales archaeon. Taxonomy (GTDB): domain Archaea; phylum Thermoproteota; class Nitrososphaeria; order Geothermarchaeales; family JAUWBL01; genus JBHHXX01. The sequence continues at coordinate 56,482 of JBHHXX010000002.1, read as the reverse complement.
TTTAAGACGACTCGGTGCTTCGAGGTTTGCTGTGCGAAACCCACCCTAATCGTGTCGAAGCCTATGAGGTAGCAGGCGATGAAGTCCCTGATGAGGGTGTCTGGGTCCATCTTAGCCGTCGCCTTCAGGGACGCCTCTCTCACCTCTTCCGGCTTCAACTCTCCTCTGGGAACGATGCGGAGGGACATGTCATCCTGTGGGATTAGGGCAACTTGACTACCAGGTCTTAGCCCCACACCCACAGCCCAATCCTTAGGTAGGGATACGGTGAAGGTGGATCTGCCCGTGATTTGAACCTTCCTTAACTCCACAGAGTTGCTCATGGTTTAGTCTCGATCCTTTATCTATAATATTTCTATTTATCGTAAATAATATATTTAAATCTATATAGATTATATACGAAATCTATATAATTTTTCATCTTCACACTCTATCTGAAAACCTTAAAATCTTATTGCGGGGCAGAAAGGGGTTTCGAAGGATCACAATGGATTTTTGATCTCCCCCTTTGAAGACGACGGATCAGGAGGGAACGGAGGCTTGGCCTCTACTCTACAGGAAAAAAGAAGAACTGGTTTTTCTCGGTTGATGAGGCTGCTTGATGTACTTTCTTCAGCGAGGATTATCCGTGTTTTAGTCTATTCGTCAGCGGTTCTTTTCTTCTTTGTCTTGGTCTTCGTTCCCCCGTTAATTGGCGTCCTGTTTAAGTGGGATACGCTTTCTCAAGTCTTCGAGGACCCATCGTTGATGAACAGGGCTCTCTCAGCGATCTTGGCGTCTTTCCAAATCGCCTCCCTCATCGCTGTTATAGACTTGGCGACCGGTTTGCCTTTAGCATGGTTTCTAGCAAGGAGCAAATCTAAGTACATGGAAATACTGGACACCCTCGTAGACATGCCCCTCGTCATGCCCACCGTTGCTCTGGGATACTCCTTACTCCTCTTTTGGGGAGGTCCAGGGGGCATTTCAATTTTAACGGGGAAAGGCCTCATTGGACCTGGATGGATATTGATAGCATTCCTCCACCTCACGTTTTCATACCCCTACATAGTGCGCACTATGGTTGGGGCGATCAAACAGTATGATGTTCAGTATGAGATGCAAGCCCGCACGTTGGGGGCTTCTGCTTTCACCACCGCTAGAACCGTTACGCTTCCAATCCTGAAGTTGGAAATCATCGCCTCACTCATACTCGCATTCGCTAGATCGCTCTCTGAAACCGGGGCAACTGTGATGGTAGCCGGGGCGTTTGAGACGGGACCCGTTTTCATAAAAAGGGCGATCGATCTCGGCTACGAGGGCTCCCTGGTGTTCGCCGGACTCATCATGATATTCCTTTCTATCCTCGTTTTGGGTATGCTACGCGTGCTGGGCGCTAGGCTTGAGCTGCCCCTTAGGCGCGTTTTTCCGCGATTCGAAAAAAAATTAAGCGAATCGAGAATTCACGACACCGGAATGTTTTTATCGATCTTGTTCTTCTTATTGATGATAATCGTCCCTTCGTTCTTCGTCATATCTCCAGCCATATACGCGGCTTCTGATGGAACCCTCGAGCAGGCCGTAAGAGCCGTGGGGCTCTGGCGCGGATACTGGGATAGCTTTTTGCTGTCCTTTGTGGTAGCGGGCGTAGTTTCCATCATAAACGTCTTGCTCGGCTTACCCATGGTAATAATTGTTTCGAGGAAAAAATTGGGGAGATTCTCCACCGTTCTCGACGCCTTGATCAACGTCCCCATAATTGTCCCAACGGTTGCCCTCGGAGTCTCGCTTGGCTTGTTTTGGAGGGAGTTAAGCGTCCTTCCGATTGAAGAATTCTGGATTCTAGTTCTGGCGCACGTTTCTTTTACCTACCCATTCTTTGTTAAGGTGATGTCCGCGGCGGTGGAAGGCATAGATATCAGTCTCGAAGACGTGGCGAGAACGCTTGGAGCGCGTCCGTTCACGGTTTTTAGAACCTTGATTTTGCCGTTGACCAAGTACTCTCTTTTCTCCAGCATAATAATGATGTTTACCAGAAGCATAGATGAAACAGGGGCTACGCTGGCGGTTGCTGTTAGGTTAAAAACGGTTCCCGTGCTTTTGGTTGAGTGGGTGAGCTATGCCGAAAGAGGGATGATCACGCTTACCCAGCCCGCTCTCGGGGCTTTCATCCTGATTTTGTTTTCCTTTGCGGTCATGCTCATTTCAAGGATGTTTTTGAAGGCGCATATGAGTTGAGAAACTTGAAAGGCGTTTTTTATATACAAAGTTTGAGGAATCAATCGATTGAGCCAAACATAGCTAGAGACTACGGAGGGGGGTGACCTGAGATACCAGACGTGGAACTGGTAGGTATAACCAAGAGGTTTAGGAAAATAACCGCCCTTAGAAAAATTGATTTAAGCATAAGCGATGGGGAATATGTGACGGTGCTCGGGTCGACCGGGGCTGGGAAAACCACTCTATTACACGTCATCTCAGGCATCCTCAAGCCCGATTCCGGCGAGGTATACATCGAGGGAAAACTCGTTAACGAAACCCCTCCGGAGGAGCGACGCGTTTCATACTTTCCCCAAAACTATGCTCTCTTCCCCCACATGACAGCCATGGAAAACGTCGCATACGGCCTCATTGCCCGGGGGGCCTCCGAGGGTGAGGCTCGTAGCTCCGCCTTAAAGGTTCTAAGATTGGTTGGCCTAGATAAGAGGGCAGACGCTTACCCCCGCGAGCTAAGCGGGGGAATGCAGCAACGAATCGCCTTGGCGAGGGCTTTAGCGACGGGGTCCAAACTCCTGCTTCTCGATGAACCCCTAAGTGCTCTAGACGCCATATTGAGGATCGAGCTTCGCTACGAGTTAAGGAAGATGGCTGAGGAGCTGGATTTAACCGTCGTCCACGTCACCCATGATCAATCGGAGGCCCTCTCTATTTCGGACAGGGTCGTGGTTTTGCGGAGCGGTGTAATAGAGCAGTTTGGCACCCCTTTTGAGATATATGAAGAGCCCCGAAACATCTTTGTTTCTAATTTTGTCGGAGAAATGAACTTCTACGAAGGCATCGTCATCGGAAAAGATGAGGCAGGTGTGGATATTGAAGTGGGCGGAAAGTCGATTAGGGTTGGAAGGAAGGTGGATATGAGAGAGGCGGTAATCGCCGTAAGACCTGAGAGCCTCGGCATCGTTAAGGGTAGAAAGGAGGATGGAAACTGGATTCAAGGCACGGTTAAAGGGGTTTCCTTATCGGCTGGGTTTCTCCGCTTTGAGGTCGATCTCGTCAACGATCGAGAGGTTTTGGTGAAGAGGAGATCGGCGTTAATGATGATGAAAGAGGAGATCGGCGTTAACGACGAGGTTTCTGTTTATTTTGACCCTGATAGAGTTTTGGTCTACCCATATCCCCGGGAGGGGTTGTATCAAGCCTTAGAGGTAACGTGAGGCGAACATTGTGCCCAACGTTGAACTCGTGGATCTGACGAAAAGATATGGGGATATAGTGGCCGTTAACCGGGTCAGCGTCCAAATCAGGGATGGAGAATACGTCTCTTTTATTGGTCCAAGCGGCTGTGGAAAGACAACCGTTCTCCGATGCATTGCGGGTATTGCGGAACCTGATGAGGGAGAGATATACATCGGTAAGAAGCCGGTTAACAACGTCCCACCCGAAGAAAGGGGAATCGGCTACGTCTTCCAGAACATCCTCCTCTTCCCTCACATTGATACGTGGGACAACATCGTTTATGGACCAAGGGTTAAGGGTTGGGAAGAGGGGAAGATGAGGACCGTTGCCCTTGAGATTTTAGACATCATGAAGCTATCGCTTAGAGCCGATGCCTATCCACACGAGTTGAGCATGGGCATGCAGCAGAAGGTGGCTTTGGCTCGAGCACTCAGCTCAGGAGTTGATTTGTTGCTGCTCGATGAGCCGCTGAGCGCTCTCGACGTTAGAGTTAGAACACGGCTCAGATTCGAGCTTCGAAGAATGGTTAAAGAGCTGAAGTTAACGGCGATCCACGTTACACATGATCAGGAGGAAGCCATGTCCATATCGGACCGGTTGATCGTGATGAGGAATGGAGGTGTGGAACAGGTTGGAACCCCAGTTGAGCTCTATTCGAATCCAAAGTCTTTATTTGTCGCCAAGTTTATCGGGGGGGAGTGCAACTTCATCGAGGGTATCGTAGACTCTGTAAAACCGAATTATTCGGAAGTAGACTTGAAGGGCGGCGTAACCCTAAAGACGGGGGATGTCTCTAAGTCGAGTGGAGAAAGGGTTATCGCAGCGATAAAGCCTGAGCACGTCCTTTTACTGAACAAGGCGGTGAAAGAGGGAATCCCGGGTCGAGTCGTGGCTTTAGGCTATCTTGGCGACGTAATGCGCTTCGAGGTGGAGCTTTTTAACGGGGAATCGATCATAGCGAAGACTTCGGGGAAGTATGTCAAACGTTTTAAGCGTGGGGACACATTAAAAATCTATATGAGACCAGAGAATATATTGCTTTTCCCATACCCTGAGGAAGGGTTGGCTAGGGCGACGGAGATTGAGTAAAAAGCTTTTCGGATGGTTTAAGAAGCGTCGAGAGGAAAAAGCGATGGAGATGTTAAGGGCGCACATAGCCCTCGATGTCTCCATCGCCGATGAATTCTTGAAGTCCATCAAAAACGCGGTTGAGGGAAATAAGGGGGAGGTGGAAAAAAGCCTCCGAATCATAGAGATGACGGAGAAAGAGGCTGACGTCTTGGTTAGGAGGATAATTGACGAGTTGACAAGGGGTGAATTGCCGCCTAAAGACCGGGCGGAGTTGATGCGACTAGCGCGAAGGACGGACTGGATAGCCGATTGGATACATGAATCGAGTAGGATCCTTTCAGTTCTCCTGCCTAGAATCGATGAAATATGGGGTCCATCAGAGCCCCTCAGAAACATATGTATAGAGATAGCGGAGAGGTTGCAAGAGTCCACGAGGCTCTTATCGGAATGCATAGATAAGATGATGGAACGAGACGTTGAGGCAACGTTAAGCCTCGCAGATAAAGTTGAGCGCAACGAAGAGGAAGTGGACGGTCTATATAAGCAGGCTCGAGGTCACTTCATAGCCCTTGATGGAGAAAAGGTGTCCACTGGGAGCCTGATCGTCTTCAGCCAATTCCTCGATGGATTGGAGAACGCGGCTGACCGATGTGAATACACCTGCAACCAAATCAGGGTGATCACCGTCGGGATAATCGGACAACCCAAGAAGCGTAAATAGCCTAGATGAGACGCACCCAAAATATCTCGGAGACGCTGCTGATCCCCAAGTTGTTGGGGAAGTTCAAGGAGGTCAGAGAGGAGATCAGGAAAAGGGGTTTAGGAAATCGCTGGGGAAAGGCTTCAGATGATGGGAAGACGGGCGTTAACCGTGTGATCTACCTACATCCTCAAAGGGTTGGTTCATCCTTTTTTGTCGTTCTTTTCTCCCCATATAGTCATTTATTTTGCTTGCCATCTCCGGGGGAAGGCTTGCCTGGTAAGCTCCCCGTTAAAGTTACAACGTCTTCACATACCCGGGTTCATAGTACGCTAGTTTACCCATCTTCTCCAATAGGTCTATGAGGATCTGCACGTCCTCCCTTTCTATCCCGAAGCGCTCCCTCACCGTCTCAAAGACAGACTCGACTTCAGCCTTCTCCAAACTCCTCACGAGTTTTATCAGGTCTAGCGTCCTAAGGGCCAGCTCAGGTTGTATTGGAAGAAGGGGCCACGCCCTCTCCAAGATGAATAGAGCCACCATGCCCTTGACGTCGCTCGCCTTGTGTAGAGTGACCAAGTATTCCCTTGGGAGCTTTCTGCCCTTTGCCTCCTCATAGGTCTTCACCTCGAAGGCGTCACGGATCGCCGTGGGTATCTCCTCCACGCTTGAAACAGCCCTCCTGCGGACCCTCCTCTCCTCGTCCACATAAGTTAGGCTGATGATGTCGTAGAAGAGATCCTCAAAGAGGCTCTTTTGAAACAGCATGGTGTTCCCCTCGAGTTGGGAGTAGAGTATTCCAGGGGGGCACTTAATGGCCTTGACTATAATCTTACTGAGTTCTTCGTCGAAACAAACCTTGAAAAGCCAATTCCCCGTGAGCGGGTCTTTAACCCTATAGAAGTGGACGACGCCCTCCCTGAGCTCCCTCAAACTCAAGTCGAACCAGCCGTCCCTCAGCCTCTCCTCAGCTAGGACAACCCTGATGTTCTTAATGTCTTTAGCCAAAGGATCCACCAAGCTCGATCAAACAAAAATTCAAATACACTACTTCGAAACAGAATTTAAACGAGCTTTCACCAGAAAACCGAAAAAGCGAGGGAATTAAACCATGACTCTATCGGTCCCCTCGAGTTTTTCACTCATGGATTGGAGGCGATCGCACTTTGACGCTACACTCCTAGAAGTAGGGCTCCCTCCACCTATTGGCCCGAAGGATCGCTTGACCCAGGTTGCTCAGCGTTGAGTCCACGGTCACGAGGTTGTCATCCCTCATGAAGCACGGTTTAAGTCTGAGGTCCGGGGTGACTCTCATCCTCGTGCAGCTCTTACAAAACCCCATGTTTGTGAGGGGGTCCACGATCTCAACCCTAAAGCCGTCATAGAAGTGGTAGACCGTCCTCTTCTGGAAGCCCCTCGACTCCTTCTTGACCGCCTCACCGTCGAGAAACCTCTTGACCCGCGAGAGATCCACGTGGTGCCTCTCAAAGAAATCCCCGTGGGACGCTCTACCCCTGGGCTCAAGTTCGATGACCTGAAGCATGAAGCCGTGCTCCCTCGCGAATCGAAAAACCCGCCCAAAGTGTTCATCGTTGTAGCCGCGGATCAGGAGCATGTTGAGCTTTATGGGCCAGATCCCAGCCCTCTCAGCCGATAAAGCCCCGCTGATGGCCGGCTGGAGCCTCGCCCTTGTTAGAGCCTCATAGACCGTTGCATCAGTGGTTGGGAGGTTGACGTTTAACCTCGTGAGACCCGCCTCTCTGAGCCCCTCGGCCCTGCCCTCGAGCATCGAGGCATTGGTGGTCATGGAGACCTCCTCAATCCCATCTATCTGTGAGATCCCCAAGGTGATCTCCTCGAGGTCCCCCCTTATGAGGGGCTCACCCCCCGTGATCTTGACGTCTGAGACCCCCAGATCCGCGAAGTAGCTCACGAGGGAGGCGATCTCCCTCGGCGATGCCTCTGGTGAATCCTCTTCTATCAACCCCTCTTTGTGGCAGAAGATGCAGTCGTAGTTGCACCTGTTGGTGATGGAGATCCGAAGCTTTGTTAGGGGTCTTCCGAACCTGTCAACCAGAAGCATGACCTAGGGGCACCAAAAGACATATGGAAGACGCTTTTTTATTTGCCTTTCAAGTCCTGGCGATGGGACTAGATTCCTGACTCCTCGACGACCTCTCCACATCCGCCGGCGACGCGCAGACCCGGTATTCGGGATATCCTCCCCTTGAATCGGTCTGAGGCCAAAACCCGTAGGAAGAGCTTCACCCCCTCGGCCTCTAGCCCATCTTTCCTAATCAGAAAGTCGAGGCGCTCATACCCAATCGGGATGAAGTCTACCTCGGCGCCCTCGACATAGGGTCTTATCGCCACGCCCAGGTCCGCCCTCCCTTGGGCGACGGCGGCAACGACCGAGCTATGGGTCTTGGCCAACGTCTCATAACCCTCTATGTCATCCACTAGGTTGCGGAAGGTTCTCCCTAGTTTGCTTGCGATCTCACCTAGCTTCAGGTCGACGAGTTCTCTTATTCCAGACCCCCTATTCCTGTTTATAAACCTCACACCTTCGCTCGTGGCGTCCTCGAGACTCTTTATGCCCAAGGGGTTGTCCTTGGCCACCACCAAGCCCTGCTCCCTCTCATATCCCATAATGAGTAGGGCCTCCTCCACATCATACCTCCTCAGGACATCTATGTTGTATCTTCCCGTTTTCTCGTCTAGGATGTTTATGCCCGCGATGTCCGCCTCTCCGCGCTTCACGGCGAGGAGGCCCTCCAACGATCCCACGCTTATAACCCTAGCCGCTAGGCTGGGTCTCTCCTCCACCATCATCTCTGCCAAGAGGTCTACGCCCCTACAGTGGCTACCCATGACCACCACGTCGGGGAGCCTCGTCCTCGGGCTTAAGAGTACAACCGGGACCTCCTCACCCTCCTCCAAGTATTCTATGTCTGATGGCACCTCGAGGTATCCATCGGCTTTGGCTAGAGAAGTTATGGCCCCGCTCCCACCTGGTACGGGTGTGGCTGTCAGGTCCTCCCCGGATTTTCTAAGGGAGACGGGGACCAGTCGTCGCCTGCCCTCAGCGCCGTGAACCCTACCCCTCACCTTGGCCCTCAACTTCTCAACCCTCGGTGAGGGTTGTCCAGCCAAGGCCCTTAATGTGGGCTCAACAAGCATTCTGAACACCATGAGGGCGCTCGTGGGGTATCCGGGCAGTCCGAAGACCGGCTTGCCTTTGACAACGGCGATAAGGGTTGGTTTTCCGGGTTTGAGTTTCAACCCGTGGGCGATCACGCCGGGCTCACCCATCCCTTGGAGTACATCGCCGAGGACATCGGTGGTCCCTGCCGAGGTTGAGCCCGAGGTGAGGACGACGTCGGCAAGAGTCAGGGCCTCGGACAGCTTCTCCTCCATCTGCTTGGGGTCGTCTCCCACAACTCCCATGTAGATGGGCTCTGCCCCGAGCTCGGTTAGGCTGGCGAAGAGGGTTGGACCGTTGACGTCGTATATCTTTCCGTACTCTAGGGTGGCGCCTTGAGGGGTGATTTCATCCCCGATGCTGAGGAGGGCCACCCTCGGTCTCGTGTAGACGCTGAGGTTCTTCCTCCCTATCGCGGCTAGGAGCCCTATCTCCCTGGGCGTTAGGACCTCCCCCCTTCGGAGCACCGCCTCCCCCGCCCCCACGTCGGCCCCGGCCGACTGGATGTTTTCACCGGGGACGACGCCTCTATAGATGTATACGTGTCCGCCCATCTCCTCGGTATACTCCACCATGACGACGGCGTTGGCTCCCCCGGGCACGGGGGCGCCCGTGCCAACCGCCGCGGCCTCTCCCCTATGGACATGTTTAGAGGGCTTCTTTCCGGTCTCGATTCTTTCTACTACTCTCAGCTTGACGGGTTGATTCTCTCCAGCACCCCTTGAGTCCTCGGCTCTGATGGCGTAGCCGTCCATGGAGGCCCTGTCGAAGGGGGGGACGTCCACGGGGCTGAGGATGTCTTCGGCGAGGACCCTCCCCGTCGCGTGGTAGAGGTCCACCGTTTCGGTGGCCGGGGGCTTGATTTTTAGGGTGTTTTGGAGGAGTCTTTGGGCTTCCTCGATGGTGATCAGCTCCTTAAACAGCTTGCTCATCGATGTACCTCCTGTAGATCAGGACGTCGACCTCCTCCCCCTTCTCCACGCCCTCCCTTTTTTCATCGACCACCACGAAACCGTCGGCTTCGGTGAGGCTGGAGAGGACTCCGGCGCCTCCGATCCTTATGGGGTGGGCGTGGTAAACTCCGTCCTCCTCCTCCAGCTTGACCCTGACGAAGTGGCGGATTCCCGGTTTGGATGGTATCCGTTTGGACGTCCTAGCGTGGATTCTCCTCCAGAGGTATCTGCCTCTCACCCCGAGGAGTTTCTCGACCACGGGTCTGACGAAGAGTAGGAAGTCGACGGCTGCCGCCACCGGGTACCCTGGGAGGCAGATCACGGGCTTCTCCCCAACGCGCGCAAGGATTAAGGGCTTCCCAGGCCTCACGTTGACGCCGTGGACGATGATCTCCCCCACCTTATCTATCAACTCTGGGACGAGGTCCCTCTCTCCTATTGAGGTACCCCCGGTGATGACCACGGCGTCGGCTTCCATCAAGGCTTTTGTTAAGGCCCCTCTAACCTCATCTGTTTCGTCGCCCACGATGCCAAGTTCGAGGGGTTCCCCCCCAAACTCTTGGGTGAGGCCGTTCAGCATCAGCCTGTTGGTCTCAATGATTGCGTCGGGAGGTCTCTCCTCTTGCCCTATGTCGACCAATTCTTCTCCCACGGCGATCAAAGCTATAACTGGTTTCTTTCGCACGCGGACCCTCGAAACGCCGAGGGATGCGAGCAGGGCTAGATCGAAGGGCGTGAGCGGTCTACCAGCCTTGAGGACTGGGTTCCCCCTTTTGACGTCCTCACCCCTCCTGGAGACGTTGCCCCAGCGTGGGACGGGTCTATAGATCTCCACCTCTCCCCCAAACCTTTTGGAAAACTCGTACATGACCACGGCGTCGGCGCCGTTGGGCATTCGGGCACCGGTGGCGATCTCCACCGCCTCCCCTCTCCCAATCCTCCCGGGGAAGGGATGCCCGCTGAGGGATTTACCCACCACCCTCAGCCTCGTGGGGGTCCCCACAACCGCTCCGCGGATGGCCTCCTCCACGACGGCGTAGCCGTCCATGGAGGCCCTGTCGAAGGGGGGGACGTCCACGGGGCTGACTATATCCTCGGCTAGAACTCTTCCCACGGCGCTGTGGAGGTCCACCTCTTCAGGGGGTGTTGGTTTGAGTTTTAGTCCTTTGAGGAATTTCTTTAGCGCTTCGTCGGCTGCCTCCAGCTTCTTGAATCCCCTGCGTCTTATGCTTCGGGTCTTAATCTTCTCCATCTCCTTCTCGCTGAGTCTCCAATCGGCCTCTCCTATACAGTTTGGAGGCTTCCCTCCTCGAAACCGGCTTCATCCCTAGGGAATCTCCAAAATCAAGATCAGCCGCTGTTTTTAAAAAGGAGACATAGTTGATCTTCTCATTCACCGGTGTTTTTAGTGACGATGGGTCTCGCTGAGACACGTTTCTAGAAAAATCTATATCTCCTTTCTGGTTAGGGCTAGGGTTCCCCTAGAGAATGGGATTAAATGGAATGTGGGCTGGAAAGACGTTGGAACAGCATACAAACACTATTTAGAGTTCAAGGAATTATCAGAGGAAGCAGACAAACAACTAAAACGATTCGAGGCGTTGTTCTAATGAACGAACTCGTGGCTAAAAACCGAGGAATGGGAAAATAAAATATACTATAATGTGTGCAACAATGTATGCGATAATGTATGCAATATAGATAAATATTAATAGGATAATCCAAATTTGATAGTATTTCCGAACACTTTTCAACGTTTCGAATTTTCCCACTATCTTATGATGTTTTACCCTGTGGAAAGTGTTTTTATGAATCCTATGTATCAATGGTGTACTTTGATCCTGATGAGGTTCAAGATACAAGACATGTTGAGATAATAATCCCCAGTATAATGTTCTTCCAGCGATGTGCACACCTACTATTAAAGCCAATCCCAAAAAAACGAAAATTAAAATTCCGACATAAATGAATTGAGGCATAGAAGGAGCGAATCTAAAGAAAATATTGATTCCTATCATTAAGGCTACGGCATAGGCGAATATATATCCCCCATGTGCTAGGGTATTAGAGGAGTAATGGTGGAGTAAAGAAGCCCTGGCGTCTTGATCCAACTGTTTATCTTCTTTACTATTCATTTACTAAATCTATTCTAAATCACTTATATAACCTTTTTAGAGCGGAAACTACCAAACTCCCAAAATTTTGCATTAAAAAAGTCTTATTTGACCATGTTTTCATCTTTAATAACGCATTAAAACGATCTTCTGGAAACACTTAGGGTGAGGCTATTTCCCCTCAAGTTCCCAGTTTATTTGAAGCTTCAGCGTCTTGACCTCCTCGCCATTGACCACGGTCCTCGCCAGGGCGGTGGCTACACTGCGGAAAATCTTCATCGGGAAATCGCTGAGTATCACCCTCCTCCCGTTTACCCAGAGCTCAACATCCCCGCTGAAGGCCACACAGTCGCCCATCCGCGCCCTCCCCTCCATGAGGGCATCACCGAAGGCACCGCAGCTCGGATAGCCGCAGACCCTACACTTCTTGCCCGGGAGGCTCCCCACGACTTCCCCCACCACATGGCTCAAGACGAAGCCCGCCAACTCATCCAGTTGCTCGAAGGTGAACACCTCGCCTTTGGGCCACCTCTTGGAGACCTCCCCGACCATGCCCCGCTCAACCACAAAGGCCATCAAGGGCTCCCTCAAACCCTCGATCTCCAAGTCATCGGGGTTGTGGGCGACGACGATCTTCGGCAGGCTTGAATCCTCGAAACCCACGCCAACCACGGCCTCAGGCCACATCTCCGCGAGGTCCTCGAACCCCACCTCCTCTCCCACCCTCTCCACCGTTTCCATGAGCCCCACTGACATAGATATCGTTTTCTCAGCCCCGTCGGCGAGGAGCCCCTGGGGAAACTCTCTGAGGGTGAGGCCTCGGGGTGCGTGCTCCACGGCCAAGACCCTAAACCCCCTCTCGCTGAGGCGCTCGACCAGCTTGGAGGCTACGATCCCCCTTCCCCTACCCACCACCGTGACCGCCGGCATAGGCTACACCAAACAATGAAGGGATCGATGAGGGTGGATTTAAAGCCCCTCAGCTACTCATAAGTGTTTTTGTAAAGACATACGCGTTTTGGCCGCAGATGGAGTTGGTAGTTTTCCATGGCGATGTCCCACAGGGAGAGGTATATGACGGCTGTGCGCCTAGAGGAGCCCGACGTCGTACCCGTCGACCTAAGCCTGGACCTCGTCCACGTCGAGAGGATCACAGGGAGAAAGACCCTGGGCGTGAGCCTCTACGTGGGGAAGACGCAAAATGAGGTCGAGATGGACATGAACGAGGTGATGATGGGGAACCTTGAGGCTAGGGTCGAGGCCGCGCGGAGGCTTGACTTGGACGCCATCATCGTCAGGGACTCATGGTTCTACCCTCAGAACTTCAAACCAAGGTTCATCGATGAGAACACCTATGTGGATCACTACGGCAAAATCTACCGGATCAGGAGAGACGTGAAGACGCGGTGGTGGATCGGCGGAATAATCGGGAGCCCTGAGGACCTTGACGAATACGTTCCGCCGGACCCCGATGAGATGTGCTACGACGTGTTGGAGGCAGCCATAGAGTTGGCCGGTGAGGAATACCCCGTGGTGGGGTGGAGCCACTGCGGCATGATGATGCCCTGGCAGATAAGGGGCGGGTTGGACAAGCTGGTCCATGACATATACAGGGATCCGGGCTTCGCCAAGAAGCTGATCAAGACGATAGCCGACGTCAACATCGGGGTGGCCAAGAACATGCTGGACAGGGGTGTGGACGTGCTGGCCGAGAGCGACGACATAGCCGACGCCAAGTCGACGTTCTTCCCCCCGAGGGTCCTCAGGGAGTTCTTCTTCCCCCACATGGAGAGACTAATCCAAGAGTGCCACCGAAGAGATGTCCCCTTCATGAAGCACTCTGATGGAAACCTCTACCCGGTCCTCGACGACATGATATCCCTGGGCATAGACGGCCTGCACCCCATCGAACCGGGCGTCATGGACCTCGCCGACGTGAAAGGGAGGTATGGCGACAGGGTCTTCCTGAGGGGAAACGTGGACTGCACGCACATCCTCCCCTACGGCAGAGAGGCTGACGTGAGGAGGGATGTGAGGAGGTGCATCGACGCCGCGGCCAGGGGAGGCGGCTTCATCCTCTCCGATAGCAACAGCTGCCACGCGAACTGCACGACCGAGAACATCTTGACGCTGGTGGACGAGGCGCGGAGATACGGGCGTTATCCAAGGGGGTAGAGTCGGGGTGAGGGGTCAACGCATGGGTCAAAAAGGGATTTTACGTCGGATCGCCAAATCCCTCGTCAACCTGGATGCGATAGGGCTGAAGAGAGGGGTGGAGACCGCTCTGGGGGACGGCCTAACCCCATACGAGATAATCAAGGGTGGATTCGAGAGGGGGATGGAGGAGGTCGGGGCGAGATACGAGAGGGGTGAATACTATCTCTCGGAGCTCATCATGGCGTGTGAAACGATGAACGAGGCCATGGAGACGTTGAAGCCCTCCTTGAAGCCAGATGTCGGCGGCGCCCGGGGTAGGGTCCTCATCGGGGCCGTCCAGGGAGACCTCCACGACATCGGTAAGAACCTCGTGGCCTCCACGCTGAGGTCCGCCGGCTTCGAAGTCCACGACCTGGGGGTGGACGTATCGCCGAACACCTTTGTGGCGAAAACCAAGGCCTTGAAGCCCGACATAGTGGGCATGTCAACGCTCCTAAGCGTCACGATGCCTAGGGTGGAGGAAACCATCGAGGCCCTGAGGAGGAGCGGTCTCGGGGACGATGTTAGGGTGCTCGTGGGCGGGAGGTGCCTCAACGAGGAGATCGCCAAGGAAATGGGCGCCGACGCCTATGGAGAGGACGCTTGGGACGGCGTCAGAAAAGCAAAAAAGTTGTTGAGCACAAAGACATAGCGAAGGCCTTTCAATCACGGCGTTTACGTCGCCTCACTTCGGGGTTCAACAAGTTTTTCGGCGTCTCGCCGCGTAGGGCCCTGGTTATGTCCTCCGCCGCGATCTTGGCGATGTTCCTCAGGCTCTCCCAGGTGTTTCCGCCTATGTGGGGCGTGACAACCACGTTCTCCAGCTGAAGGAGGGGGTTTCCGTGGCTCGGGGGCTCCTCCTCCAAGACATCCAGGGCGGCGCCGGCTATCACCCCCTCCCTCAGCGCCTCGTATAGGGAGGCTTCATCGACTATTGGCCCCCTCGCTGTGTTCACCAAGACGGCGGTTCTCTTCATCAACCTCAGCTCCTCCTCACCTATCATCTTCTCCGTTTCCCCGCTGAGAGAGACGTGGATCGTCACCACGTCGGACTCCCTCAAGAGCTCCTTGAGGCTAACCAATCTAGTCCCGGCCCCCCTCGCCCTCTCCTCTGAAACGTAGGGGTCGTGGGACAAAACCTCCATGTCAAACCCCCTGGCGATCCTCGCCACCCTCTCACCGATTCGGCCCAAGCCTATGATGCCCAGGGTCTTGCCGCTGAGCTCGGCCCCCAGGAACATCGCTTTGGCCCACTTGCCCTCCCTGACGCCCCTATCCCCTTGATTTATCCTCCGGATTAGATTCAGCAGGGATCCGAAGGTGAGCTCCGCCACGGCGTTCGCGTTGCCCCCGGGTACGTTCGTTACGTATATTCCCTTCTGGGTGGCGGCCTCGACGGCGGCTTCGTCTAGGTTGAAGTCCACGCCCACGCCGTGCGTGGTGATGATCTTTAGGTTGTCGAGGGCGTTGATCACCCTCTTGGAGATCTTTCCGGGTCTAAGGAGGAGGCCGTGGACGTCTCCAAGGTAAGTGATGAGGGGGTCCTCTTCCTCGGCGCTTAACTCTCGGTGGGGGAGCATGAGGACCCTCACCTCGGCGACACCCCTTAGAGCCCCCCTAAAAGTGTCTTCATCCACGGGTAGATTCTTGTTTGTGGTGACGACGACATTCATCTTTTCTGGTGACAGACCGAACGCCTCCAAAAAATGCTTTAAACATACTTAAGTAATAGCATCCATAGACAACACGCTTTCCGATGGTGTCTGTTTTCATCTCGAAGTCTTGGTCTATCGATGATAATTATTGAAGCGTACATCGATCTTAAAACATTAGGGACTCATCTAGTAGGCCTTGGCGAAGTAGGCGACCTCGTCCGCCTTCTCGTTGCAATACACACAGTTTGAGAAAACATCCTCCCTCTCGAAGGGTATGAGCCTGATGGTGGCCCCGGTCTCCTCGTTGATTTTTCGCTCGCACTCCTGCCTTGAACACCAGCAGGCTCTGATGAAGCCTCCCCTCCTCTCCAGGGTCGCCTTGAAATCCTCATAGGTTTCAACGGTGGTGGTGTTTTCCTCCATGAACCTCTTTGCCCTCTCGAAGAGATTCTTCTGGATGTCATCGAGGGTCTCCCCCACCCTCTCGATGAATCTTCTCTCCTCTACGGAGGTCCTCTCAAAGTTATCCCTCCTAACGAGCGTCAAACGCTTCCCTTGAATGTCCTTGGGGCCGATCTCAACCCTCAAGGGGACACCCTTCAACTCCCACTCGTTGAACTTCCACCCCGGGGTGCGCTCCTCCCTGTCATCGACGCTGACGTTGAAGCCCTCTCCCTCCAGCTTGTCTGAAACCTCCTTAGCCTTGTCTAGGACCCGCCTCTTTTCGCTCCCCTTATAGTATATTGGGATTATCACGACTTGATAGGGGGCCACCCTTGGCGGGATGATCAAGCCCCTGTCGTCGCCGTGAACCATGATCAACGCCCCGATCAGCCGGGTTGAGACCCCCCAGGAGGTCTGCCAAACGAAGTGCTTCTCCTCGTCCTTGCCCACGAACTGGATTTCAAAGGGCCTTGAGAAGTTCTGTCCCAACTGGTGTGACGTTCCCATCTGCAAAGCCCTTCCATCGGGCATGAGAGACTCGAGGGTGGCCGTGTAGAGGGCGCCGGCGAACTTCTCCTCCTCGCTCTTCCTCCCCACCATGGTGGGGATCGCGAGGTATTCCTCAACCAAACGCCTATATATTTCCGCGATCTCCATGACCTCCTCATCCGCCTCCTCCTTCGTCGCGTGGGCCGTGTGGCCCTCCTGCCAGAGGAACTCCTTTGTCCTCAAGAAGGGCTTGGTCGCCTTGGTCTCCCACCTGACGATGTTGCACCACTGGTTCAGCTTTATGGGCAGGTCCCTCCAGCTCTTCACCCACTTCTTATACATCGCGTAGATTATCGTCTCAGAGGTCGGCCTTATGGCGAGCCTCTCGCTCAGCTTGGAGCTACCCCCGATCGTGACCCACGCACACTCGGGCACAAACCCCTCGAAGTGTTCAGCCTCCTTCTTCAGCAAGCTTTCCGGTATGAAGATGGGGAAGTAGGCGTTCTTGTGCCCAGACTTCTTCAACATCTCGTCGAGAGATTTCTGTATCCTCTCCCATATCCCGTAGGAATACTCCCTGAAGACGATGCAGCCCTTGACGGGGGCGTAGTCTGCGAGCTCAGACCTTGAAATTACTTGGGTGTACCACTTTGAGAGGTTCTCTGATTTCTTGAGTCGTGAACTAAGCTTCTTCTCTGACATGGATTTCGGCCCCCGAGTGACGATTTCTCAGTTTTAAGTAGAAATAACAAGCGTTATTTATATAAAGTAACAACTGTCTTGAGGAGACTAAAAGGTTTCACATCTCCCATATAATATATCGACAACCCTACATCCAGCCTCTCCCCTCTCTGTTAGATGAGAGATGCGGTGGCCCTCGGCCATCACCCTATGTAATAGGCAAGGCAACTCTCCTCAGCCTCGCTCCACGACGCGACGACGCGCACCCCGCTCACACCTTCGCCACGTTCCTCTAATGAGGGTCCTTAAGGATTTTATATGTTAGAGTTGGTGAATAGGGTGTGTGGAAAGATGAGAGGATGGTGGAAGCCTTGACCGATATAAGCGTTGAAGTCTGTGGTATAAGGTTTAAGAACCCGATCATCGTCGCCTCGGCGACGCCCACCAAGGACGCCAAATACATGAAGAGAGCCCTCGACGCGGGTGCAGGGGGCGTCGTGGCCAAGACCGTCACCCACGAGGCCAACCTCCAACACTATGTGAGGCCTCGCTTCACCATCCTCCACAAGAGGGGATGGCCCCACGTCTTCTCCAACTACTCCTGCGAGTTCCTCGCCACCTACACCCCGGAACAGTGGGTGAAGGAGATAAGGGAAGCCAAGAGATACGCGGAGGAGGCCGAGGCCGTGCTGATCACCAGCATCATGGGACGAACCATCGAGGAGTGGCAGGCCCTAGCCCAGATGATGGAGGGGGCGGGGTCTGACATGCTCGAGATCAACTTCGGCTGCCCCCACCCCCGAGAGCTCGAGCATAAGATGGGCACGGAGCTGGGCCAAGACCCCAGGGCATGCGCCGAGGTCACCAAGGCCGTCAAAGAAGCCGTCGCCATCCCCGTCTTCCCCAAGCTCACCCCCGAGGCCGTGAACGTGGTGGAGGTGGCTCGAGCCGTTGAGAGGGCCGGGGCTGACGGGGTGACGGCCATAAACCGTTACCCCGCCTTAGACGTGGATCTGAAGACGGGCCGCCCCCTCCTCCACTCCACCTACGCCGGGGTTGGGGGTCCATGGATGCGCCCCATCACCCTGAAGTGGATCACCAAGATCGCCAGCGCCGTGAAGATCCCCATCTCTGCCACCAATGGGATATGGACGTGGAGGGACGCGGTTAAGGCCCTCATGTGCGGTGCCTCAACAACCCAGATCTGCACGGCCATCCTCTACGGGGTCAGGGGCATCGAGGTCGTGGGGGACTTCATCGAGGGTCTCCGAGGCTACGTGGAGGAGCAAGGATACAACTCCATAGAGGATTTCAAGGGGATAACCCTCGGCCAGATCCTCCCCTGGGAGGCGGTGGAGAGGGAGGCCCCCATCTGGTCCGAGGTGGTGGGTGAGAGGTGTAACGGCTGTGGCTTCTGCCCCAACTGGTGTTACTACGGCGCCATCGAGATGGTGGAGGCTAGTGGCCGAGTTAAGATCGCCGAGATCGATCCAAACAGATGCGATGGCTGCGGCCTCTGCGCCGCCCTCTGCCCCAAGGAAGCCATCGTCATGAGGGGTGATCGGCCGGTGTTCCTAGGGGAATATGGCTGAGGTCAGGGGTTGGGAAGACTTCTCAGAAGCGCCACTTGGATCGGTCGTAGACTTGGTTCCACCAGTCCTCCTCGAGCCTCATCTGCTCCCTCGATATGCTAGTCAACCTATCTTCCCTCATCCCCGTTAATCCATGTGGGCGAGGCCTTGCTGGCCTGGGGAATCCTCGTCATCCAACTCATAAAACTTTGAGGTGGTGAGGAGCGGGTGAAATTCCTCAGCGGTGTTCTCTGAAGGGGTTAGCTGAGTTATAAGGGCAACTCTTGATGCAGTTGGAGCAGGAGACTCCGTTCAGGTTCCAAAAGTGGCGGCATCGATCCGGGTGTACATACCACTTCAAGACCCCGGGGTTGTTGGAGATGGAGGGCCCCTCAAAGGTGGGCTCCCCCCCGGATATCGCCTGAGCAGGACAACCCTCGACGCATCGATTACACCCCTCACAGGCCTCCCCAACCCCAAAACTGATGGGCCTATCCGGCTCTAGAGGCAGGTCGGTGAAGACCTTGCATAGCCGAACCCTAGGCCCATACTCAGGCGTGATCAAGAGGCCGTTCCTCCCCAGCTCGCCCAAGCCAGCTTGGATGGCGAGGGGTATGCTCAGCGCCGTCTCGTTCCCACTTGGGATGGCTCGATATCCGAGGCCTCGGATGTATCGTGCCAAGGAGGCTGCGACGAAGGACATCTTGGAGTAGCCCAGCCTCGTCGCCGCCGCGGCGCGAACCCCCGGCGAGGTCCTAATCATCTCATAGTCCATCTCTACTGCCAAGGCCACCACACGCTCATAGGCCTTAGGGAACTCTGGGAGGTCGCCTCTGCCCGTTGCTGGGTTGTATCGGGGCTTATAAATCCAACGCCAGTCGAGGGGAGCTATACCCACGAGGCAGGCCCCGAAGAGTGTGGCGGCTTTCTTGACCTTCTCGGACATCTCGGCTGGGTCTTCAACGAGGACTCGCCGAGGGTTTACGGGGCCGTCGAAGGCAAAGGCATAGCTCACGATGAAAGTGCCAATGCGGCCGCCGATTAGATCGGTGATTGTGTCAGCGCCCTCGGTAAGGGCGTAGTCTTCCTGGGTATAGCCCTTGTCGTTGTTCTCGATGTGCCGCCTCTTGTTCTCTTTCTGTAGGTCCGTTGTTGACCATCTGTCCCGCCACTCGGGCGTCCTGCTGCGGAGCACTACATTTTGGGTCTCATCGAAGCGCCTATAGGTAGGCAGTATCCGGTATAGGTCGTCGATGGTCTTCCCGCTTCTAGGCATGGCTCCCCGCTTCGCGCTCGATGTTAGTGGCTAGTGTCTATCTCTTAAGTAGTTTAATGAACTCCCGTATGAAGGCTGGGTTGTCGGGCCATGCCCTTGAGGTGATGAGCCTGCCATCCACCACAACCTCCTTATCCACGTAGGTGCCCCCAGCGGCTTCCAAATCGACCCTAAGGGCGGGGTATGCGGTGAGGGTTCTCCCCTTCACGGCGCCTAGGGCTATGAGGATGAGGGGGGCGTGGCAGATGGCCGCCACGGGCTTCCCCTCTCGGAGGAAGTGCTTAACGATGTTTTGAAGGTCCTTGTCATTCCTTATGTACTCGGGGGCTCGCCCTCCGGGGATGACGAGGCCGTCGTAGTCCTCGACCTTGACGTCCTTAAAGGCGAGGTCGGCGGGGACTCGGTAGCCAAGCTTCTCGGTGTAGGTGTCGAAGCCGGGCTCAAAGTCGTGGACCACCGACTGGACCGCCTTCTTGGTGGGGGCGGCTATGTGAACCTCGTAGCCCTCCTCCTTGAACCTCTGGTAGGGATACCATATCTCGAGGGCTTACCCCGCATCTCCTGTGACGATTAAGATCTTAACCATAGAGACATCCTCCCATTAATTGATTGACACACTTAATATAGGTTTTACGGCTCTACAGCCGGGGGCTTGGGGTGATTAAAGAGTAAAGATTTCAAATCTTGGTCTAGCCTTGGGTTAAGGAAGTGCAGGAACTCCATCAAACCTATACCGAGAAACATTATTCTCCTAAGATGTCGACGCTTCTTATAAAGAGAGCGAAGATAGAACCCATCACCAAGATCAGGACGCAAATAACATAGATAGCGTGGAAGGACCCCGTCGCGTCGGCAATGTATCCAGCGACCCAGGGACCCGCTATCTGACCCAAGCCAAAGAACACCGAATTCATGAAGGCAAGACCCTGAGCAGTGTATCGAGGCCCGAAGAAGTCCCCAACTGCAGCGGATACGATGGTGGGAGGCGCCCAGATCCCCACCCCGAAGAGGACGCTTGATAGAAAGAAGCCGGCGACGTCTCTAGGACCGACGAAGAGGGCGAAGGAGGCGGCTAACGTCACATAGACTAGACCCAAGCTTTTCCCCCTCCCTATGCGGTCGGAGACGGCTCCCCAGAGGAAGCCGCTGACGATGCTCGTCGTGCCAACTACTGACCAGAGCCAACCGGCCAACTCTATGGAGAGGCCGGCCTCCTTGGAGAGGTAAACGGGGAAGAAGGTGGCGTAGACGGGCTGTGTGAAACCGAAGATCAGGAATACGGCGCCCAGGTGGTAAAAGGTGAGGCTCTTAAAGGGGTTCCTATAGACCTCGACTCGGAGAGACTCCTTAGGGTCTCGACGGCGGCTACTCTTCTCGAGGAGGTTCAACCCCTTCTCTTCAGGCTTACCCCGGATGAGGAGGTAGCTCAAGGCCGAGACGCCGAGGACGATCACCCCCAAGTAGATCCAAGAGAACCGCCATCCCTCACCCCCATACATCCTCAATATCTCGGGGATGAGGAACCCCTCTAGGATGAGGGCTATACCGTTACCGGTGACCATTATCCCAGTGGCTAGGCCTCGGAGATGGGGTCCAAACCACATGGTGTTGAGGACCATCGTGGGCGTATTAGCCCCGCCGCTCCCTATCCCCGTGAGGAAGCGGAAGATGAGGGCAGCCTCGAAGGACCAAGAGAGGCCCGTGAGAAAAATCGTGAGGGATATGAGGAGGAGGGATAGGGAGATCAGGTTCCTTATACCGTATCTTGCGGCGAGGATGCCGCTGATCAGGGTGAAGAGGGAGTAACCGACGAAGTTGGCCGTGGCGATGAGTCCCGTCTGGGTGTAGGTGAGACCGAGGCCGTCCTTCATGTCGGGCAGGATCATCGAGTAGCTATATCTCCCTATGCCCAAGGTGCTCATTATGATGACGGTTCCCGTGAAGGCGATGACCCAACCATAGTGGAATCGAGAACGTGGTTTCAAACCGACTCGAATCTAAATATGGGTAATCAAGGGTTATTAACTTTGAAAGGGAGAGATTGCCGAGGAGTTCTGGAAAAACCCTGCACTTAGAAAGATTAAATTTTGGGCGTTTAGTGCTTAACCTCCAGCGGGGGTAAGGGTGGAGATGACATAAGCAGCAACATTGAAAAATTGTTAATACAACAAAGCATTTTAATCGACTTAAAACGTTGGGATTATTTCGAGATTGCTGGCTTTGAGTCGGGGGTTTGATGGTGCCGGGTTTGTTCGACTCCTTGGAGATAGGCCCCCTCAGGCTCAGGAATCGCATCGTGAAGCCTCCTATGGAGACGGGCCTCACTACGGTAAGGGGTGAAGGGTGTGGTCGATGTCCCCGTGATCGCCATCGGTGGGATCACGTCCTCCGCCTTTGCGGATCGGGTCGTGAGGGAAGGGAGAGTCGGGTGGTGGACTCCTCCACGTATCAATCTTGATCCGTAGGGATGGTGATCTCAACCGTATATGGACAACTTATTCCTAAGCAAGTGCAAAGTCTGTGAGTATTATTTGAACTCAAAGAACGTTTTTTCAGATGGAGTGATATACTACAATCTCCCACCTATGAGAAATGAGTGAAGATAATGGGAACAACTAGGGAAACATAGATGCCTTTATGGGCGTTGACACGTTTAGCCCGAGTGAAGTTTTATTTTTTCATAGGGCTGACTTCTTTTGTTATGAAATTCTTAGAGGCATCGGATAAAACCGTCTACGAAATCATTCCACCGAGGAGAAGAGAGTCCCACAAGGGTGACAACGGGAGGGTTCTGGTGGTTGGGGGTGGCTACCTTTATCACGGTGCACCCGTCTTATCGGCTCTCGCCACCTACAGGAGCGGGGTGGACCTAGTGTATGTGGCCGTACCTGAGCCCCTAGTTAGCTCCGTAAGGGCCCATTCCCTAAGCCTGATAGTGATACCCCTACCCGACATAAAGCTAACGGTGGGATGCGTCAACAAGATCATGGGTAGCCTAGAGAGGCGGGGTATAGTCGTCGACTCCGCCGTCGTAGGCTCAGGAATGACGAAGAGGGTCAAGGAAACCGGGCTACTGGTTTACAGGTTGAACAAGGCGGGAATCAAGGTCGTGCTCGACGCGGGCGCCCTCCAAAGCGGCGTCTTAAACCAGGTGGGGGGCGGCGGTATCGTCCTCACCCCCCACGGGGGAGAATTCTCTAGAACTTTCGGCGTTAAACTGGGAGAGACCCTCGATGAGAGAGCCGCCTCGGTCAAGCGAATCGCAGGCGAGTTTAGGGTCACGATTCTCCTGAAGGGGTTAACAGACATCATATCCGATGGGGAGAACATAGCCGTCAATGAGGTGGGAAACCCCGGGATGACGGTTGGGGGCACGGGGGATGTGTTGAGCGGCCTCGTCGCCGGGTTGATGGCTAGGGGCGTTGAGCCCTTCAAAGCCGCGCTCGCAGCCGCTTACATCAACGGCTTGGCAGGCGAGTATGCTCTGAGGAGGTGGGGGCTCCACTTCACGGCTGAGGACCTGCTCGTTGAGATACCCCGCGCTATGAGGAAGTTTGACCGCATAGCTTAGTCCTCGAAAACGTTTTGAGTGGATACCACGCTCTCTGTAAACGACGGCCTTTCATATTCCCCATGACATTCGACGGCCAGAGCGTTTCTTGACGTAGTGACCCTGTATGGGGACGTCGAATCCGCACTTTGGACACCTCTTGGCCTCGGTTACATCATAGCGTATGACGTCGTAGCCGTGTCTCTTGATGAGCAGTCGCCCGCAGCCTGGGCAATAGGTGTTCTCATAGGCGTGTCCTCGAACGTTCCCCAAGTATGGGTAGAGAACTCCCGTTTTCTTCGCCATCTCATAGGCGCTCTCGAGGGTGGACATCCTCGTAGGTGGGTTGTGGAACCTATAGGCTGGAAAGTACCTGGTGAAGTGTAGGGGGGATTCAGGGCCTAGCTCCCTGAGGTGCCTATCGATGACTTCCCTGATGCAACCCTCGTCGTCGTTGACGCCGGTCACAACCAAGTTGACGATCTCAACGTGGATGCCCATGGATTTGGCGACCCGAGTGTTGCGCCAAATCTTCTCCGCGTCAACGCCGCCGCAGTACCTCTTATAGGTCTCCGCGTCGCCCTTCACATCGATCTTGAGCCCCGTCAAACCGGAGTCCCTTAGGAGTCTGAGCGCCTCCAGCGTCATATATCCGTTTGACACGTAACAGCAGTAAAGACCCCTAGGGGACGCCAACCTGAAGACTTCGACGGCGAAATCGGTCATGAGCGTTGGCTCCTGGAAGGAAACACAAATCCCCTCGTCGCCTGAGTCGGTTGCGAAATCGACGATCTCATCAGCATCCATGAACCTAGCTTTGCTCGGGTTGGGCCTACTCTTCGAGAGATGGTGGTTTTGACACCACACACAGTTCAGGTTACAGGACCACGTTGAAAAGGTGGCGGCCGTGGACCCAGGCCAGTAGTGGAAGAAGGGTTTGATCTCGATCGGCCTGCTCTCTAGGGCGCTCACGTCGCCGTAAACCATGGTGTAAAGTTTTCCATCGAGGTTCACTCGGGTCGCGCAGTGTCCCGCTTGACCCGGCCGCAACTCGCATCTCCGCTCGCAGAGGATGCACCTCACCCCTTCACGCGGCATTCGCTTGTATAGAATCGATTCACGGACGCTTCGATGTCGGAGTAAGCTCTCTGAGACCCTCACACAAATAATTCTTAACCATTCTATAATTAAATTAAGAAAACCCTAGTGTATAGATCGAAGCGGTGATAAGGAGATGAGGGTCTTAGACGTGTCGTTGACAGCCATATTCGCCGCCCTAACCATGGTGGGCTCCTACATCTATGTGCCCTTGCCCTTCACCCCAGTCCCCATAACCCTTCAGACGCTTTTCACCTACCTCTCAGGCGCCATATTGGGGGGGCGCCTAGGTGCCTTGAGCCAACTGATCTACATCCTCTTAGGCGCCTTGGGCCTACCCGTATACGCTGGGGGAGCCGGGGGTATAACCCGCTTGGTGGGGCCGACAGGGGGATACATCATAGGCTTTGCACCCTGCGCATATGTGTCGGGGAGGATAGTGGAGCGCAAGGGGAATCCTGGTTACGTCTGGTTCCTCCTCGCGATTTCGGTGGGCACCGCGATCCTATACTCCTTAGGCATAGTGGTGCTGACTTACTGGGTTGGGGGGCTGTGGGAGGCTATTCTCCTAGGCGTCGTCCCCTTCCTACCCGGGGATGCTCTGAAGGTCGCCTTGGCTTCTTACATAGCACTCAAGACCCGACCTATAGTTAGGGCGCTTATCCCCCATAAAGCTTAAACATACCATAGAGTTGGTCTAACTTTTCTAAGTATGCAGGAAGCATCTCGAAGTCGCCACAGAGCAGTCATCTCAGTATGATGCATCTCAAGCCAAATTTTAAAGCAGCAACTCTTAGAGGACGATTATCTAACACCCTCTATCACCTATTCTGGGGCGAATTAAATAGATTTCAGATAAAAATTTAAATCTGATTTAATTAAATATCTGACTTGGTGAAATGTTTGAAAGTGAGGGTCGGATCCAGAGGGACTATAGTTATCCCTAAGGAAATCAGAGAAAAACACGGCATTGTGGAGGGAGATGTTTTAGAGGTCTCCATCACGGAAAGAGCCATCATCCTCGTGAAGGATACCACGTGGGAAAGATTTTATGGATGCGCCAAGGGCTTGATCACAGCTGAAGAAGTCGAGAGGGAATTGGATGAGGACGAGAGGAATTGGGGAAAGCGCCTAGAGCAATAGTCGTCGACACCTATGCCTTAATGGCGAGGGCTACCGGAGAGATAACGCCTAGAGGTAATGAGTGTTTGGAAGACATAAGAAGAGGAAAATTTAGGGGGATAATCCATCCAATAATCACCTACGAATTCCTACTACAGTTTTATAAAGGGCGGATGCCCATCTTCAAGGCAGCTGGTGAGGCCCTAGACTTCCTAGAAACCCATTTCTCGACCTTAGGGTTAACAAACCCCATAGCTTTAATAGCGGCGGAGATAAGATTCAAGAGCCAAGACCTAACCGATAAAATCAAGAGGCATCTCTCAGTTTGCGACTCCATAACCATAGCCATCGCCAAAAAAATGAAGTCCCCCATCGTATCCGGGGACCAGGACCTTCAAACCGTGGCTAATAAAGAGAACATAGACATAATATGGTGAGCGTTCGCAACCCGTTAATAACGCTGACTACCGCCTTAAACTTTTCCTATAATGATTTAAAATAATTCGTGCTCTTTAACCCCTAGGGCGACCTCTACTCCTCCCTCAGGAGACGTCTAAACCTCTCCGCGTCCTCCCTCATGTAGACGTTGTTAAAAAGCACATACGTTTCCTCAGCGTTGAGCTCTTCAGCCTTGACGAGGAGCCACCTCAACTCGGAGTCCGTGTATCTATGATAGTACATCCTCTCCCCCGGGGGCTTTCCATGCAGCCTGAGGTAAGCAACCCCGCCGCTGAAGAACACGGTGTCTCGAGAGAAGGGATCAACCACATGCGTCAAATTTAACTCTCTGCACAGGTCCTCGACGACCTCGTCGCCCCAAGCCTCCCCCCTAGGCTCCCAGACGATGGTTATCCCATCCCTCTCTATCTCTGAGAGGAGGCTTCTCATGTTTTCCACGTTCTGGTCTGTTGGTTTAAATCTGGCTGGGCATTGGATTAGGCAAACCTTGGCTCTTAAAGCCCTGCAGATTCTTCTCGTCTCCTCCCAGGCTTCGAGGACCTCTGGTGTATGTCTCAGGAGTCCATAGCTCCCCTCCCTGCCCTCGGGGATCTTGATGCCAGCTTTGCGATACGTGGGGGAGCTGGGAGGGTGGGTTATGAGCTGCCAGGCCTTGACGGTGAACTCGAATTTTTGCGGTGCTTCATTTCTCCACTTCTCCACCGTCTTCAATCGCGGCGGCTTATAAAAGGTTCTCTGAACCTCCGCGAGGTCAAACTCCTGATAATATCGCTTCATGCCACCGGGGAAGCCACAGCACCCTACTTTGATCATCCATCGGCCTCCAAGACATGCAACGTGGTCATCAAATTAATCCTTTGGGAGAACCTCGGACTCTCCCTCGAAGATTTAACTTTTCCCTCACGTATGGTATGCATAGGTGTTTTAGGTGAGAGGCGCCGAGGTCCTAGTTAAAATCCTTGAGGCCTACGATGTAAAACACGTCTTCGGGCTACCCGGGGACACGAGCGTCCCCCTCTACGACGCCCTCTACAACGCCCAACCCGGGATAAGACACGTCATGGCGAGAGATGAGCGTAGCGCCGCCTTCATGGCCGACGCCTACGCCAGGGTGAGCTTTAAGCCGGGCGTGTGTGAGGGCCCCAGCGGGGGAGGGGCCACCTATATTCTTCCAGGCGTGGCCGAGGCCTATAAGTCCTCCATACCCCTCATCGTGCTCACCACGGACATCTCCCTTCAATACGTCAACAAGGGGATGTTGACGGAGATAGATCAGGTCAGCCTCTTCAGGCCGGTCACGAAGTGGAGCTCTCAACTCGCCCACGCGGGAAAAATCCCGGAAGCATTGAGAAGGGCCTTCAGGGTGGCCACCACCGGTAAATCCGGACCCGTCCACCTCTCCCTCCCCAAAAACGTCTTGGAGGAGGAGGCCGAAGCCGAGATATACGCGGAGGACAAGTGTAAGAGCTACCCCTCCCACAGAAGGCACCCCGACCCCGAAGACGTGAAGAGGGCGGCCGCCCTCCTGCTCAAGGCCGAGAGACCCGTCGTCGTGGCTGGAGGAGGAGTCATCATCTCTCAGGCGTGGAGTGAACTTGTCGAGTTGGCCAAGTTGCTCGGGTTACCCGTGGCCACCACCATAACGGGCAAGGGGAGCATCCCCGAGGATCACCCGCTGAGCTTGGGCGTGATCGGTGAGAACGGGGGGAGACCCTACGCCAACAGGCTTGTTGAGGAGTCGGATCTCGTCTTCTTCATGGGATGCAAGACGGGTTCCGTGGCCACGAGGAAGTGGACCACGCCCCCACCCGGCACAAAGATCATCCACTCAGACGTCGACCCGGAGGTCATGGGGAACAACTACCCCACGGAGGTGGGCCTCCTGGGCGACGCCAAGCTCGTCCTCCAAGATCTCGTGGAAACCCTGAGAATCCGGTTGAAGGGGGGTAAATTTGAGAAGACGGAGAGATTGGAAGAAATAAGGAGGCTCGCAGAGGAGTGGCGTGAGGCCTTCACCTCGAAGATGAGGTCTGACTCAACGCCGATTAAGCCCCAGCGGGTCATAGGGGAGCTGAGGGAGGCTCTGCCAAGAGACTGCATCCTCGTGGTAGACGCGGGCACGGGGACACCCTTCGCCTCCTCCTACTTCGACATCTTGTCACCTGGGAGGGGCTTCGTCTGCTTCAGGGCCTTCGGGCAGCTGGGGACAGCGGTTCCGGGCTGCATAGGGGCGAAGACCGCGGCTCCGAGTAGGGCGGTGGTTGGGCTCAGCGGCGATGGAGGGTTCACCTTTTCAGTGGGGGAGCTTGAGACGGCTAGGAGGGTGGGGGTCGACTTCACCGTTCTGATCTTCAACAACGGGTGCTTCGGCTGGATTAAGGCGCTTCAACACCTCTACTGCGATGCTAGGTACATATCGGTGGACTTCTCGGACATAGACTACAGCCGGGTTGCCGAGGCCTTTGGGTGTCGGGGCATACGCGTGGAGAGGCCGGGTGAGTTGGAGGAGGCCCTTCGCGCCGCCCTCAAGTCTGGGGGTCCCACCTTGATTGACGTCGTCACGGAGCCCCTACACAGCGAGCTTCCACCCGTGGCGCCGTGGATAGAGAAGTCTTCGGCTGTGAAGTGACGTGTCTTGGTGGGCCTGGCGGGACTTGAACCCGCGACCTCCGGCTCTCAACGAATTTAAGGGCTACCCGTAGTCCCTACTTATGTCCACCGCAGGCCGACGCGCTTTCCATGTTGCGTCCCCCTAAGCGTCCACGTGACGATGGATCTCCAAGGAGTCTGCGCTACAGGCCCAACTCTGGTATACATCAGATATACTGCGGCGTTAATTTAAAATACCTTACGTCATGAAGGGGCTCAAGCCATCTTCGTTTCTTTGATACTCTGAAGACATTGATCTCTTCTAGATTAGGTTAAAGAGGTAAGCCAAGAGGCATAACTCCCTATTTACACCTCTTTCTCCGAATTGAGCCTCTTCCTCCTCGATGAGAGGAAGGACAACGAGATTTCAGCGATCAGCCACAATCTATAATTCATGAGCACAAGGGTTGAAGGAGTTAAATAGAAGACAAAATATTAAACTGTAAGATGCACCGAGTGAGAAAGGATGAAAAACAGTGAGATGTTGGAGCTTGCGAGGAAATACGTCATTAGATACTGCGGCGAGTTCAAACACCCGGTGATAGCGGGGGCCAAGGGGAGCATCATCACAGACGTGGAGGGCAACAACTACCTAGACTTCACCTCCGGGCAAATCTGCGCCACCATAGGCCACAACCACCCGAGGGTTGTGGAGGCCCTCAAGGAGGCGGCGGAGAGACCCATGAACCTCAGGTACTCCATCCTCTCCCCCGAGGTCATAGAGCTATCCAAGCGAATCTCAGAGATCGCGCCCGACCCGCTGAAAAAAGTCATATTGCTGAGCACCGGGAGCGAGTCCAACGAGATCGCCTTCCGCCTAGCCAAGCTCTACACCGAGAGATTCGAGATCGTGGGTCTCCTCCAGAGCTTCCACGGGCTGACGGGGGGCGCCGCAACCCTGAACTTCTCCGTGGAGCCCAAGGGCTATGGTCCCCTACTCCCCAGCCGGCTGGCCCTCTTCGCCCCCTACTGCTACCGGTGCTCCCTGGGCCTAGAGAGTGGGAGCTGCGGCTTCGAGTGCGTGACGCTGGGCTTTGAGATGGTGGATAGGCTCTCCGTGGGCTCCCTCGCGGCGCTGATAGCGGAGCCCATCATTGGGGCTGGGGGCATACTCGTCCCACCCGATGGGTACCTCAGGGAGCTCCAGAGACAGTGTAGGGCTAGGGACATGCTCTTGATTCTAGATGAGGCCATCACCGGCTTCGGGAGGACGGGAGACCTCTTCGCCTTCCAACACGATGGTGTGGTCCCGGACATACTGACCCTCTCAAAGACCCTAGGGGGCGGTGTGCCCATAGCCGCCACCGTGACCACTGAGGCGATCGAGGAGGGTGTCTTCCAGAAGGACTTCTTCCACGGGACCTCCCACGTCTCAGACCCCCTACCCGCCCGGGTGGCCCTGACGGTTCTCGATGTCATCGAGGAGGAGAACCTAGTCCAAGCCTCGAGGGAGAAGGGCGAATACTTCAAGCAGAGGCTGGAGGAGCTGGCTGAGAGATATGAGGTGATCGGCGACGTCAGGGGTAGGGGGCTGATGATCGGCGTGGAGTTCGTCGAGGACAGGGAGACAAAGGAGCCAGCGGCGGAGAAGCTGAGCAAGATCACAGAGGAATGTCTGAAGAGAGGTCTCAGCATCGGCCTCGTGACCCGCCCCGGTCGGCAGAGCCTTTGGCGCCTCGTCCCACCCCTCACCACCTCCTACGAGGAACTCGACAGGGCTACGGACATCATAGGGGAATCTCTAGAGGCCACTGCTTAACCCGTTCAAGGTGATGTAGGTGAAGTTAAACAGGGTAAGGGAGATGCTAGGTAGAGGTGAAATAACACTGGGCACATGGGTCACCATTGGCAACCCTGACGTAGCTGAAATACTGGCAAATCTGGGCTTCGACTGGCTTGTGTACGATACTGAGCATGGCCCCCTTAGCATTGAAACCGTGGAGGCGATGATTCAAGCGACATCAGGAACCAACGTTGTACCCTTCATTCGCGTCGCTTGGAACGATATGGTTCTGATCAAGCGAGCTCTCGATGTAGGAGCCTACGGTGTGGTTGTCCCTTGGGTGAATAACAGGGACGATGCCGTGAAGGCCGTGAAGGCTACACAATACCCCCCAAAGGGTGTAAGGGGTACGGGTCCAAGGAGATGCGCGCTTTACGGGCTTGACACAGAGGATTATTTTAGGAAGGCTGAAACCGAAATCCTCACCATAGTGCAGATAGAAACGCCCGAGGCTCTGAGGAATGTTGATGAAATATTAAGTGTAGATGGAGTGAACCTGTTCTTCATAGGGCCTACGGATCTAACAACATCATTAGGTATCAGGGGTCAACTGAACCACCCCAAGTTCATAGAGGCGTTGGAAAGGGTTCTTGAAGCTGGTAGGAGGCATGGTGTCCCGGGTGGAATCATGGCCTATAACGATGAGCAGGTGCATAGGGCTCTTGAAAGGGGATTTAGGTTCATAGCCCTCGCCAGCGACTTCCGCCTACTCATAAGAGGGGCGCATGGTTTCTTAGAGGCCGCAGGGAGGAAGGGGAGGTAGGCCAGCTCCGCAAAGGGAAGGTGGTTGCGGCTCAGCGCCGCTGCGGGCTTCTCGATACGCACATGTATTTAGAGGAAGGGTAAAGGAACGCAGAGGATCGCTATAATCAACATGACGACAAACAAAACCTTCCTTCCCTTTGAAACAGGCGAATAGTCGTCGAGCGGACCGGGGTCCCTGCCCCTCGAGAACGTCCAGAGAAAGAGAATGAAGAGGGCCATGGGGACAAAACCGATCAACGCCATGAACATTATGGAGCCCAGGGTGGCCAGCTGGTGAAGGCGTGGACCGAGTATGGCCCGGGACATATGTCCACCGTCGAGCTGCCAAGCCGGTAGAACGTTGAGGAACGTGAGGAGCATGCCAACTATAGCAGCCCACGTAATCGGGTCTAGTATTATGACTTGGTCCGGACCGAGGGGTCTCACCGATTTTTGAATCAAGTCGAAGAGAGCTGGTACATTTATGAATTGGGGTTTACCCTGTTTGAAGAGCTCATTCAGAGCCTGTCTGGAGATAATGGGGCTATTTAACGCGGCGTAAATAGAAACGATGATCGTGGCGATGAGCCCCAAGACGGGTCCGCTGATACCCAGGTCGAACAGTCGATCTCTGTTGGTTGGGATCTCCCTCTGCATGATGACCGCTCCCAGCGTGGGGATGGCGCCGGGGATGCCCGGGATGAAGTAGGGTGGCGAGGACTCTATCTTGTTGATGGATAGGGTGATCTTATGGCCCAATTCGTGGAAGGCTATGATTCCGAACATGGCTACGGTGAAGATCGCGGCTTGGCTTATGGGAGAGAAATAGGGGAACCACACCTCTTTTAACAGTGGGGAACTACTCTTTAGATAGCCGTCTAGGAATACCGTTGAGAGCGTAGCGATCAGTAGCGCTAGAAATTTTAGGTAGGACTCCCTCTGGGTTCGGGGGCGAAACGTGATCCTGAGGAGGAGTTCACCTTCCTCCTTCCTGAGGACGGGTAGGTATCCCATTTGCCTCATCTTACCCGCGAACTCTTGGAAGGGATTCTTCGGTTCGTGGCCACCTTCATCGATCTTAAACGTCAACATGCCTGAGTCGAGGTATCGATCGATCAGGGTGAAGTATTCGTTGGCGATGGAGGTGATTCTCTCCACGTCTTCCCAGTTGAAGATATCGGGGTTAAATGGCATGCATCTATACTCCTTCTCAATTAAATATAAACTTATTAGAGTAATCTTTAAATCTTATTTCGGCTAAGAACGATCATCACTGAAACCGGTTGTTCAATTTGGTCATAAGGGAAAGTCTGAGATGCACCATTCGAAGGTTTAGGAGAGAGGATCTAACTCAGGTCATAGACATAAACATGGCCTGCCTACCGGAGCACTACCCCGCCTTCTTTTACCTCAACTTATCCGAAAGCTACCCCGAGGCCTTTCTTGTGGCTGAGATCCCAGAGGGGAAGGTTGTGGGATACATCATGTGCAGGGTGGAGGTAGGGTTTTCCTCCTTCGGGATGCTCGAGGGCTTCGCGAGGAAGGGGCACATCATCTCCGTCGCCGTGCTAAACGATTATAGGAGGATGGGAGTGGGGTCCGCCCTCGTCGAGGGGGCGTCGGATGCCCTCAAAAACCTCTACAACTGCGGCGAGTGTTATCTCGAGGTGAGAGCGTCGAACCAACCCGCTATAGCTCTCTATGAGAGCTTGGGCTTCGAAAGGGTGAAGCGTATGCGCAGCTACTATAGGGATGGGGAAGACGCCTATACCATGAGCAAAAAGCTATAGCATGGCAAACTCATTCTCTTCTTTGGTGTTTTCTGCCTATTTTTTTGAGGGTTGCCTCTATTTTGTGCGGGTTAATCAGATAGGTGTCTTTCTGTGGTTTGTTAATGACGCGGTCCCTTATCAGCCTACTAATGGGGGACGATAGAGTGGTGACTTTGATTTCCAATTCATCGCTTATGTCCCTTAGCTTAACCGTATTCTCTTCGATTATGCCATAGTGATAGGCGAAATATTTACCCAAAAGAACCAAGAATATTTTCTCATAGTTTGTGAAGGAAAAATCTGTTGATAGCACGGTCCTCCCGGTGTTTTCTTCGATCTTAACGAAGGGTTTGGCTAGCTTTACGAGTCTTTGGAGTCGCGCTAGGACGTCCTCTTCTTTTAGAATGATGTCCTTGAGTATTTCTCTCTTCTCTTCATATTCGTTTGCCATATCCAGAATCATATCTAAATTCTATATTAATTACTAATAAACGTTTTGGCTTCGAACGAGTTTCTTTAAGAAAATCATCTCACAAATCAAAATATGCTACGGAAGAGAGACCTATTTCCAAAAATTCCATATTCTTAGAAATAATCCCAAGAGGGGTTCATTCGATAAATCAGTGCCGGGGGCGGAGGGGATTTGGGTGATAGACCCTATAATCGAATAGTTTCACAAGATCATCGAGACTGTAAGGAGACACAGAGGCAAATTAATGATAGAGAACCTCTGTGTAACAGCAGATGCGCCCTGGTTTTCTCCATTACTCCATCCTTTGAGGTTTAAGTCTATTCGTGAAATAAAAATATTAAAAAATAGTGGAGAAAACTTTGTGTTTAGTCCTCAATTTAAATTAAACCTTCATCAACCAAAAGAGCAACACTTATATTGAGTCAATTTGTCATTCTTGAGGAGGTATGAATTTTGGTCATCGAAAATGGGAATATGGTAAAAATGCACTATACCGCTAAAATTGACGACCGCGTGATTGACACCTCCCTTAACAAAGATCCTATCGAGTTTAAGGCTGGAGAAGGCCAAGTTATCCAAGGCTTAGACGAAGCTGTTGTTGGACTTGAGAAGGGAGAGAAGAAGACGGTAGTGGTTCCGCCTGAGAAGGCGTACGGTCAACGGCAAGAAGGCCTCACGGAAAAAGTCCCTCGGGGTGAATTCAGAGAACCGCCCGAAGAAGGAGCCATCGTTCAGCTCAGAACCGACCAAGGCGAGGTCAGGTTAGCCACCATAGCGAAGGTTGAGGAAGACAATGTTACCCTCGACCTAAACCATCCTCTGGCCGGTCAAACAATTAAATTTGAACTAGAAATAGTAGATGTTAAGTAGTTATTTTGAATCGATGTTCATGCACCTAAACCTGATAATCGAAACTTTATTCAAGTCCACGGCGTACTAAAAAAATCTATAATCCCATCGCTGGGTTCTGTAATGCAACGTCAAAGTGAAATTCGATCAGAAAACTCGAGAATCCAAGAAAATAATTCAGTTAGGTGGAGGGGGTGGGACTTGAACCCACGAAGGCCTACGCCACGAGATCTTGAGTCTCGCCCGTTTGACCAAGCTCCGGAACCCCTCCTCAAACAATAAACCATCAACCAAAAATAAATGGATGCGAAAAAGGATCGATGATCTAAGCCGTGAGGCTAAGAACCCTCGACGCCTCAACCCTCGAACTCACAGCGATGTAACGAAGCGCCCTCAGACTCCCACTACCCGGATGTGCGCGAGCTCCCCTTGGGAGAAGAGATGGCGGAGCCCCTCGTCACCTCCAAGATCTCCACGCCTTTGGGCTTAAGCGCCTCAATCAATGCGTCGGCGGCCCTGAAGGGATTCTTGCCGCAGATGAAGATGTCCGCCGCTGCAAAGCGGAACTCCGGCCAGGTGTGGATGGCCAGGTGGGACTCACCGATCACCACCATGGAGGTGGCGCCGTGAGGCTCGAACTGTTGGCTCTCAACCCTTAGGATCTGGAGGTCGGCCGCCCTGGCGGCCTCGATGAGGACCTGCTCCACGGTGGAGGCCTTCAGGAGAACTTTGGGGTCGCAGTCGTAGAGTTCTAGGATGAGGTGGACGCCGAGCCCAACCTCGTTGCCCGGGCTCTTTCTAAGCTCCCTCTTCGGTATATATCTTGTCGGTATCATTCCCCCCAAGAACTTTTTTCCTTTAGTCTACTTAGGGATGGTCTCGAATTTATCTTTTACGTTTTGAGCTCGTTACTTATGGTTTGGCTTTATCGATCGGATTGAGATGACGTTGTCGCTCCGCATAACCTTTTTAAGTTCTCCTTTTTCTATGGGCCATGATCATCGCATGATCTTTGGCGTATGGATCTAATTCCTTCATGTCTAATATCTTAAAATTCGCATTCTCAAGCTTTTCCCTCTCTTCCCGATAAACTTGACTCAACTCCTTGGTGACATCTATGCTCCTCGCCTTGACGGCCAAGAGGAGGAAGCCCCCCCTCTTCAGGAGGAGCCGAGCGTTCTCGATGGCTATCTCGGTCTGATCGGGCTGAGCCACATCACAATACAACACGTCGGCCTCCCCCACCAATTCCCCATAGCGTGAGGGATGCCGTGCATCCCCGAATATCGGGAAGACGTTGGCCCTGTGCTTGGCGACCCTATCGATGAACTCGCGCATGACCCTCGAGGAGACCTCCACCGCGAATATCCTTCCACCCAAACCCACTATGTCCGAGACGTGGCTGACCGTGGTCCCCGTTGAGGTGCCGAGGTAGAGAACCCTCGCATCTGGGCCGATAACTGAGGCGTCTAGGCCTTTCAGGATCGCCGCGGCCAACTTGCTCCTATAGGGATCCCACACCCTATACTCCTCATTATCCTTGGCGATGACCTCCTCTCCGTAGACCCTCGTCTTCGGGGCGAGGCTCAGCGTCGCGATCTTCTCCCTCTTATCTCTATCTCTTATGAGGAAGACGTTTCTCAACCCTGGGTACTCGGTTATCTCCATTTTCTCCTCCTCACTCTAACCCTCGAGGGAGGCTTTGGATATCTCTTCTTTATCTCCTCAACCCTATCCTCGAAATCCCTCTTTAGCTCCTCCACCCTAGACTCGCCTCCGAAGACGTCTATCCGGGCTGCGATCGACAGCTTAGTGGATAGAGCCCTGGCGATCTTCCCCCTCAGCCACCTGGGGGCCTGATTGACGGCGGGGTGTTGAAAAATGACTCCGTGCTTGGGCGGCTTAGTCCCCCTCCTCAGGGCCCTGAAGAGGGCCTTCTCCGCCCCCAGAAGCTGCACCGTGCTCGCGGGCAGCATGCCGAGTCTCCTCAACCCTCCAGAGCGGGAGATCAGTTTCCCAGCCAACTTGACGCCCGCCAAGGAGGAGAGGTTGGGCGCATACTCGCCCAGGACGTCCTCGATGTACCTCTCTAGGTCGTCCCTCCTCTTGATCAACCCTGAAAGATATTCCGCATGCTCCCGCATCTGCCTCAGGTCTTCATCCGCCACTTCGGCGCCCATGGACCTCCTCGAGGCCTC
Organism: Candidatus Geothermarchaeales archaeon; assembly: GCA_046757245.1. GTDB lineage: Archaea > Thermoproteota > Nitrososphaeria > Geothermarchaeales > JAUWBL01 > JBHHXX01. The sequence goes on along the minus strand of JBHHXX010000002.1, from coordinate 19,999 downwards.
TGCGATTTTCTCAGCCCTCTCCCCCTCGATCCCCAGGGATATCAGATTAGCCCGGGAGAATTCATCCCTCGTCTTCAGCTTGGTTACCAAGTTCGCATAGGTTCCAATCTTCTGGACATGTCTCTCCAGTTCAGGGAAGTGAACACCAAACCACTCCCTAAGCCTCTCGTAGAGGGTGTTGATGGTCTCCGTGTATTCCTCATAGGCGTCCACCGCGTGGATGATCATCTTGTCCTTCTCCTCCAGATCTGCCTTCACCTTGAGGGAAGCCGCCATGGTCAGGGCTCTTTGCAGCGAGTTTAGAGCCTCGTCCTCGTTCCTCGCGAGGCCCGCCTCGACGAGGAGTTCCTCCAACTTCTTGGCGCCCCTAAAACTTAGTTCGAGTTTTACGTCGATTTCTCCTTTCTTCAGGAGATTTGCTAGAAGGGGTGAGGTGGCTCTTACCTCGTTTCTTAGGGCTAAGGATCGGAGAAATTTTAGGGTTTCCCCGTCCATCTCGCCTCTCTCCAAGCCCAGGTATTTCTCAACGCTCTCCTCCAGGGTCTCCCCGAAGCGGTGGGATTCAACGATCTTCCCCTTCCTCTCCGCCAATAAACCGATGGGCGTGAGGTAGACTAAGACTCTACTCTTCTTCGGCAACCCTCATGGCCTCCTCCCGAACTAATCCATAATCAAGGCCCATAATCAGCGATATGAGTCTCACTACAACCCTGAACCTGCTCGGCAGCGATCTATAGAGCATGGCCACCTCGTCGACCCGGGCAACCCTGAGGAGCCTCAGACAAACCACGTATACGATGAGGCTTATCACGAGGAGTAGGGGTAGGAGAACGCTATAAGCCAATACGAACCAGACGCCTTTCCTGATGAATTCCCATAGGTAGTAGGCCACTACACCCATTATGAACGACGAGAGATAGGCCTTCCACACGGCGCTCCAATCCATCTCAAGACCCATTTTCCTATGCATGAAGAAGAGGCATAGAATGAAGGTTGAAACGAGGAGCAGCGCTCTGCCCAAGCCCGCGGACACCAAACCATACACACCCGCCAAGCCCACGAAAACCGTTATCTCCAGAAGGGTTCCAGCGACCGTGGCATACATCACCTCCCTGGTCAACCCCGCGGCTATCAAGGCGCTCTGTATCAGGGTGCTGGGCGTGGAGAGCCATACACCTATCGCCATGAGCATAAAGATGGGGGCCGCGTCCATGTACGTGGGACCCACAATCAAGTCTATCAGGGGATATGCCAAAGCAGCCCCGCCAATGGCTAAGGGTGCGCTGAAGAGCACCACATATCTCCCAAGCTCCTTCACCCTCATGACCAGCCCCCTCCCCCCGTCGCTGTGATAGGCCTCTGAGAGATAGGGTAGAACGCCGACGTATACAGCCATGGTGGCTGTGCTTAGAAAGGTATTTCCTGAGGCTGCGACGTGGAAGAAGGCCAACCAGCCCAACCCGAAGATGGCCACGACCGCCCGGTCCCCCCACTCAACCAGAACGCTCGACAGATCCGCTATGAACATGGGACCACTCTGGTTAAAAAGGGTCTTCAGGTCGTAGCCCAGAAGCGGCCTACTGTAATCCTTAACGACCTCGCGAAGCACCAAGGCCAAGCATAGCCCCTCCCCCACAAGCCAGGCGATTAGTATACCCGTTACGCCCCCGCCCATCGTCACCAAGAACATGGCTATAACTCTCCTGAGGGTGAAGGAGCCCGCACCGTAAATTGAGAGGCGCTCAAACCTCTTTAGACCCTCCATACCCCCGCTTAGATGGTAGCGAGACGAGAAGATGATCATGGCGATCAAGAAGAGTAGGGGGTCGATATCGGGGTTCGAGACGTCAAAGTAGCGGAGGTAGTTCATCAAATGGATCACGATGAAGCTGAAGGCCAGAATGGGTATCAACCCTATGGTGGAGGACGTCCAGAAAGCCCGCCTCATCAATTCCTGTTCTCCTAAGGCTTTATGACTCGAGGTGAGCCTAATCATGATCTTCTTCAACCCTATGTTTCCGGCGTAAGCCAGGAAGTACAACGCCACGTAGAGGAAGGCATAAAGGCCCATCTGATCGACGGAGAGGAATCGGGCGAAGACGCCGAAGGTGAGGAGGCTGACGCCGTAGATGAAGCTCTGCTGGAGGAAAACGGCGGTGACGCTCCTCGCCACGTCAAACCCAAAACCCGATGAATCCATACTCCTCATCTTTTCAGATTGGCTTCGACCGCTGAGACCACCCTAATATAATTAAAGACACCTCTTAAATCTTCAATACGCTCTATTGACCTTACATCAATCCGGGATCAAAGCTTTGGAGCGTTGGACAAGAATTTTCACCGAGAAATCCTCATAAGTTCAGTCTTAAATAGGAGGTTCGGGTAAGCCTTCAAGTAGCCGAAAAACCATTATAAGCTTCTCCAACATTATCCTTGGGGATCATGCGCGAACAAGCCTTTGCCAAGGCATGCGTAGAAATAGCGGAGCACATAACAAAGGGCTCCGTGAGAACCGAGAGGGAAGTCTCGAGGATCAAGGCGGAGACCTGTAGGAAGTACAGGCTAGACAGAATCCCATCCAACACGGACATCATCCGCCACTCAGGCCCCCTCAAGAAAAATGTGTCTCACATCCTGAGACTCAAACCCGTCAGGAGCATATCCGGCGTGGCCATCATCTCCATCATGACCGAGCCCTTTGAGTGTCCCCACGGAAGATGCGTATACTGCCCGCACTACCCCAAGACCCCCGTATCTTATACGGGGAGGGAGCCAGCCGCCAGGCGCGGAATAGAGAACGAGTTCGACCCAGCGCGTCAAATCCGTCAAAGGCTGAGGCAACTGGAGGCGATGGGTCACAACACCCAGAAGATCGACCTCATCGTGCAGGGGGGCACCTTCAACGCCACGCCCGAGGCGTACAGGGAGCGCTACATGATGGGCGTGATGGAGGGAATCCTCGGGTGGAGGCCGAAGACCTACGAGGAGGCCTCCCTCGCGGCCGAGAGGGCACGCTATAGGCTGATAGGGATGACCCTCGAGACGAGGCCCGACCAAGTTGGAGAGGGGCAAATCGACTGGATGCTCAGGAGGGGCTTCACCAGGGTGGAGCTGGGCGTTCAGACCCTCTACGACGACGTATACGAGATGGTGAGCAGGGGACACAGCGTCAAGGATGTCGTGGAGGCGACCAAGAGGCTCAAGGACGCGGCCTACAAGGTATGCTATCACGTCATGCCCAACCTCTTGGGCTCCAACTATGAGAGGGACCTCGAGGCGTTCAAGACGGTTTTCCACGACGAGCGCTTCAAACCTGACGCCTTAAAAATCTATCCAACCCTCGTCTTGGAGGGAACCGAGCTGTACGAGATGTGGAGGAGGGGAGAATATACCCCTTATCCAGTCGAGGAGGTTGTGGACCTCATCGCAGAGGCAATGAGGATTACGCCAAGATGGGTAAGGATTCAGCGCGTTCAAAGGGACATACCGGCGGATCAAATCGTCGAGGGAGTCAAGTGGGGCAACCTAAGGGAGTTGGCTCATGAAAGACTCAGCCGTGAGGGCGTCAGGTGTAAGTGCATCAGGTGTAGGGAGGCAGGACACGTCTGGAGAAAGCTCGGATTGAGGCCCAAGATGAAGAACGTGAAGCTGATGGTGGAGAGATACGAGGCGTCGCGGGGTGAGGAGCTGTTCATCTCCTACGAGGACGTGGAGCAAGATATCCTGATAGGCTTCCTCAGGTTGAGACGCCCCTCTGGGGAGGCTGGAAGGCCCGAAATAGGGGGTTCTCGGGCGATGCTGGTTCGAGAGCTACACGTGTACGGTCCTTTGGTCCCCATAGGCCTGAGAGGCGTGGAGGGATGGCAACACCAGGGCTACGGTAGGGCATTGCTTCGGAGCGCAGAGAGGATCGCCCAAGAGGAGTATGACGCCAAGAAGATCATCGTCATCTCTGGGCTTGGCGCCAAGGAGTATTTCTTTAGGCAGGGATATGAGAGGGATGGACCCTACGTGTCAAAGGACTTAACCTGAGGCAAACTCACCGTATCCCTCTTCACCATAGGCCTTTGAATCTATTCGAAATCAAGAATCGAGCCTTTTACCATCAGATTCTTAGACTTCCCCCAAAACGTGTGTCGATGATCTCTAGGTGTTCTCAACATTTTTTGAGGCGCTATGTACACGTAAGGGGATAAAATTAATAGAGGCTTTACCCCTATTCAATTTCGTTGAACCCACTGTTTTAGTGTTTAGGTGGAATATGATTTGACCATGGAGCATCTCAGGGGCTATGAGGGCGAGGTGCTCAAGCTCCTCTCCTCCAAGAACATAAGGGTTGGGAGCGAGGTGGAGGTTGAGGCCAAGGGAAGGAAAGTCAAGGGCATACTGATGCCGAGACACGAGTTGGCCGACAAAAATCACATCGTCATAAAGTTGGAGAGCGGCTACAACATGGGAATCAGATACTCACCAGAACTAAAGATCCGGCTCCTGGGCCACGGCCCGGCTGAGCCCCCACCCACCGCTGAGAGAGGGGAGCCTTTGGGAGACCTTCCCCGAGTCTCTATACTGGGAACGGGTGGAACCATCGCCAGCAAGGTGGACTATAGGACGGGGGCTGTTCGACCAGCGATCTCAGCAGAGGAGCTCGTGGAGATTCTACCCGAGCTGGAGAACCTCGCCCTCGTGGAGCCAGAGGTCATCATGAGCGTCTACAGCGAGAACCTCACGGTGAGGGATTGGGTTAACATAGCCAACGAAGTCGCTGAAAAGATCCGAGGGGGCGTGGAGGGGGTGGTCGTCTTACACGGAACCGACACCATGGGCTACACCTCGGCGGCCCTAAGCTTCTCCCTCCTGAGCCTCCCAGTCCCGGTGATCGTAACAGGGTCCCAGCGCTCCTCCGATCGACCCAGCTCCGACGCGGCCCTGAACCTCATCTCATCGGTGGTGGCCGCCGCCAAGGCTCCGTTCGCCGAGGTCGCGGTGGCCATGCATGAGAACCCATCGGATGAGGCTGTTGTCCTCCACAGGGCCACGAGGGTTAGGAAGAACCACACGAGCAGGAGAGACGCCTTCCAGACGGTGGATGCTACCCCATACGGCAGGGTCCTGGGTGGTAGGGTTGAGATGTTCGATGAGGTTTATAGGCCCCGGGACCCTGGTAGGGAGCTCAGCCTCAACGCAAGGTTTGATGAGAGGGTGGCTCTCGTGAAGTTTTATCCCAACTTCAACCCCGAGGTAATAGACTTCTTGGTTGACGGGGGATACCGGGGCATAGTATTCGAGGGCTCAGGTCTAGGACACCTCAACAGCGCCTCCTTCCCCTCCATAAAGAGGGCCGTCGACGACGGGGTGGTGGTGTGCATAACTTCTCAGTGCCTGTGGGGGAGGACCAACCTCAGGGTCTACGACAACGGGCGCGACCTCCTCAAAGCCGGGGGCCTCCCCCTAGAGAACATGCTCCCCGAGACGGCCTACGTAAAGCTCATGTGGGCCCTGGGGCAGTCAGAGGACCCCGAGGAGGTCCGCAAGATAATGCTCGCAAACATCGCGGGGGAGATGACGGAGGTCAGTCCACCGACCGCTCCAAGGGGCTTTTGAGGAAGCATTTTGAAACACGTTTGATCCAAAAGCCCATCGCAAAGGGTTTTATTGACGGTTTATGAGCGCCAAGAAGTTTTATATAACCTAGAGATCGATATGCTCATTGTACAATCATTCTTCAGTTTCCCCTCTCATGAAGGAGCCCCCTAGAGATGAATGGGAACGCCCACGAGGAAACAGGCTTAAAGATCGGCCTCGAGATCCACATGCAACTATCAACCCAGAGGAAGCTCTTCTGCGACTGCCAACCAAGCCTCGAGGAAGAGGTCGAACACAGCCTCATCAGGCGCCTAAGGCCGACCCAGAGCGAACTCGGGCAAATCGACCCAGCTGCCCTCTTCGAGTTCCAGAGGGGAACCCTGATAAAGTATCTCGTCCCCAAGAGGTCCTGTTGCCTGGTTGAGATGGACGAGGAGCCCCCCCACCCCCTGAACATGGAGGCTCTGAAGACGGCCCTAAGGGTGGCCCGGGCTCTCAACTCCACCATCGTGGACGAGATCCACGTGATGAGGAAGATCGTCATCGACGGTTCAAACACCATGGGCTTCCAGAGAACCTGTGTCGTGGCCCTAGGCGGGTCCATCAAGGTCGAGGGGAGGGAGGTCCCCATCCAGACCCTATGCCTGGAGGAGGACGCCGCTCGAATCATCGAGAAGGTTGAGGGCCTCTCAACCTACGACTTGGACAGGCTGGGTATACCCCTCATCGAGATCGCCACGGCGCCGGTGATATCCTCATCGGAGGAGGCCGTTGAGGTGGCCCTGGAGATAGGGAGGCTCACGAAGGCCTCTGGATACGTGAGGAACGAGCTCGGCGTCATCAGGCAGGACGTAAACATCTCGGTCGCCGGTGGGAGGATCGTGGAGGTCAAGGGGGTCCAGAGGCTCAGCCAGCTGAGGAGGGTCGCGGAGTTCGAGGAGAGGAGGCAGCGATCCCTCATCGAGGTGGCCGAGGAGCTGCGGAACAGGGGGGTGAAGCCGCAAGATTTGACCTTCACCCCTGTGGACGTAACGGAGATATTCAGGGAGACGGGGAGCAGTCTGATAAAAGGTCTCATGGGGGAGGGCGTCGGCGTCTACGCCCTGAGGCTCCCGGGGTTCGCTGGGCTACTAGGTAGAGAGACGGCGCCTGGACACAGGCTGGGCAGGGAGATGGCCGAGAGGGTTAAGTTCTGGACCTCGGCGAGGGGTCTCTTCCACACCGATGAGATGCCCGCCTATGGCATCGGGGGAGAGGAGGTCAAGCTCATGATGAAGGCCCTGGGTGCCTCAGAGGTCGATGCAGCCGTCTTCATAGTTGAGATGGAGGATGAGGCCCATAAGGCCCTGAAGAAGGTCTTGGAGAGGGCCCTGGAGGCCCTTGAGGGCGTCCCCTACGAGACGAGGGGCTCTAAGGAGGATGGTTCAACCTTCTACATGAGGCCCAGACCCGGGATGGCCAGGATGTATCCTGAGACCGACATACCCCCCATCGTGGTAGACCCAAAATTGATGGGGGAGGTTGATGCTGAACCCATACCGAACCCTAGGGAAAGGGTGGAAGAGCTGGTGGAGCTGGGTTTGAGCCAACAGTTGGGCTGGGAGGTTTACGACTCGAGGTATTACAACCTCTTCTTGGACCTAGCTAAGAGGATGACGAGGGTTAAGCCCTCCTTCCTGGCTTCAACCCTCACGGAGACCACCAAGAACCTGGAGAAGGAGGGATACGACGTCTCCAGCCTCTCCGAGGAGAAGCTGAGGGAGGTCTTTCAGGTGGTTGAGGAGGGGAGGACCGCCAAGGAGTCCATCCCCGAGCTCATGAAGTTCCTCTCCAAGAATAGGGATAAGGGGGTTGTCCAAGCTTTGGAAACTCTTAAACTGGAGATGCTGGGGCGAGAGAGGCTGGAGGAGATCATAGACGAGGTCATATCCCTCAATAGGGATCTGATCAAGGAGGGTAAACGCGGCCTAGGTAAGATGATTGGCCTCGTCATGTCCAGGGTCAGGGGGAGGGCTGATCCAAAGGTAGTGTCTGAGATCGTGAGGGATAAAATAAAGATTTAGATCGGAGTAATCGTTTGCATGACTTGAATGCTCATCCCACCTACTTTCCAAGTTAGAATTTTACTGAAGACACGTGAGCATCAGGGAGGGCACCTCAACTCGATGCAACGCCGACACGACTCAAACTGGGCATAGCCAAAGTATCTTCTTAATTCCCCAGACCTCCAAAAACATATATCTGAACCCCGACCTATCTGAACATAGATAAACGATGTGCGGCATCATAGGCGCCGTCTTGGAGGATGGAGACGTCTCCAAGACGCTCTTCAGGGGCCTCAAGAAACTCGAATATCGGGGATACGACTCCGTGGGCATCGCCACAATAGAGGAGGACAAGATCCTCGTCAAGAAGGACAAGGGTAGGATAGATGAGGTCCACGAGAGGCTCAACCTAGAGGATCTACCCGGGAACATTGGCATAGGCCACACCCGGTGGGCCACCCACGGTCTCCCAGCTCAGATCAACGCCCACCCCCACACCGACTGTGGCGGCAAAATAGCCGTGGTTCATAATGGAATCATAGAGAACTTCCTCATCCTAAGAGAGGAGTTAATGGAGAGGGGGCACGCCTTCGCCTCCAACACCGACACCGAGGTCATAGCCCACCTCATAGAGGAGGCCTTGGACGGTGGACGTGGGCTTCATGAGGCTGTCATGAAGGCCACCAGACGATTAAAGGGGTCGTTCGCCCTCGCCATCATATCCAATGAACACCCAAGCGTCCTCATAGGAGTGAGGAAGGAGAGCCCCTTGGTCGTGGGGAGAGGGGAGGACGGAAATTACTTGGCCTCAGACGCCGTGGCCTTCATTGAGGACACGAGGAGCACCGTTTATCTACACGACTGGCAGATGGCCGTTTTGGAACCCCACTCGGTTCAGGTCTACAACGTCAAGTCGGGTCTGCCCGTGGACTATGAGGTTAAAACCATCGACTGGACCACGAGACAGATCGACAAGGCTGGGTATCGACACTTCATGCTTAAGGAGATCTTTGAGCAATCCTACTCGATTGCAGACGCCCTGAGAACCCCCGTCAAATACGTTGAGAAGTTCGTGGATCAAATCTACGACGCCGAAAAGCTCTTCTTCATCGCCTGTGGCACCTCCTACCACGCCTCCCTCTACGCCTCATACATTTTCCCGAAGATCGCCCGGATAGACGCCACAGCGGTTATAGCCAGCGAGTTCTCGAAGAAGTTCGAGCCCATCATGGACGAGAACACCTTCATCATAGCCGTGAGCCAGTCTGGAGAGACCGCCGACACCCTTGAGGCGGCTAGGAGGGCCAAGGAGGGGGGAGCCAGGGTTCTCGGCATCGTCAACGCGATGGGTTCCACCTTGACCCGGGTTTCAGACAGCTACATCGGTCAAAACTCTGGGCCCGAGATAGGGGTGGCCGCCACGAAGACATACACGGGCCAGCTGGCGACCCTCGCTAGGCTCGCTATCTACGCTGGGGTGAAGAACCACCGCCTCACGATCATGGAGGCGAAGAGACTGCTAAGGAGGCTTCGTAAGGTCCCCTACATGGTTAGAGTCCACATCAACAGGCTTAACGAACAAGCCAAGGAGATCGCGTCGAGGCTTTGTGAGAGAAGCAGCATGTGCTTCCTCGGCCGCGACCTAAACTATCCGACGGCCGCCGAGGCTAGGCTTAAGATGCTTGAGATAACCTATAAGCCCGCGCTGGCTTACCCCAGCGGGGAGTCGAAGCACGGTTTCATAAGCCTCCTGGAGGAGGGGTATCCCATCGTTATATTCGCCCCCACGGACGAGACCTACGATGAGAACATAAGCACGATGATGGAGATGAAGGCTCGTCAAGGAGAGGTGATCGTTATAACGGACAACGATGGAAAGGAAGCCATGGAACTGGCCGACCACCACATCGTTACCCCGAAGACGCACTTCCTCTTCAACCCCATCGTCAACGCGATACCGGCGCAGCTCCTGGCCTACCACACGTCCACAAAGCTGGGACTAGACCCAGATTTTCCCCGTAACCTCGCCAAGTCAGTGACCGTTAAGTGATTTTTGCTCATTGATTGTTAAAATATTTTTTTCTGGGAATGCAGGGTCGTTAATTATCATTTTTTAAGTGATATTAAATTGAGGAACAACATCGAAGCTCTATTCGCCTCCCTGAAAGCCAAGACGAGGAGTTTCAACCACAACGTCAACTCCAACACCCCGACGGCGGCCTACGGTGCTAGGGGAGGCCTGACGTGAGCTTATTTGGACAAACCCTTGGATTCTATGGAAAGCCTTATATGATGTAAACGCTTTTGTTTACGTTGGTGGCGAATATGGTGCAGGTACAGGTGAGGATGCCTGATAAAATCGTGGAAGAGATCGACAGATGGGTGGCCGAGGGGAGGTTTGCGAGTAGGAGCGAGGCGATAAAGACCATCGTGGTCATACATCAAGAAAGGGAGCGTACGAGGGAATTCTACAGAATGTTGGTGGAGCGGAGCAAGGAAGCTAAAGAGAAACCAGAGATTTTGCTACCTCTAGAGGATATTGATTGAGATTTAAGATCTTCCTGCACCCTAAGGCCGCGCAATTCTTGGAGAAGGCTGATCCAACGCTAAGCAAGAGGATTAAGAATCGTCTAAGAGGATTAAGGGTTTCTCCAGAGAAAAAGGGCGAACGCCTCAGATATTCGAACTTCTGGAGGCTCAGAATCGGAAATTATCGCGCAATATATGAGATCAATGTGGATGAACGCCGAGTCATCATCCTATATATTGGTCGTAGAAGAGATGTTTACGATGATTTCTCCAAACTGCTCTAATATGTTATTATCTCATCCATATTCACATCAATTTCTTAAAATATGATTTCACTTAAAGCGCCTAAATCTGGGTAGATTAGGTGTCCAACACTTGTTCGATGTGATAACGATCGGCCTTCGGCGGTTTAATGGAGTTGGAAAAAGCTTTGAGGCTCGACTCTCGGAATCTCTAAACCGTCGAAGTGTTTATCGAATGAGACTATGCCGTCAGCATCTATCGCCTGCGCAATGGAGTATTGGATGGAGTCATCGACGTCTAGTCTCTTGTCCAAGCTCACATCCACCGCCTTCAGTTTGTCTGATAACGTAGAGACGTGAATGCCTAATCCATCATACGCTGAAAGACTTGATAAAAAGGTCTTGAGCTGCTCCCTCTTCTTAAAACTCCCCATGATAACCATTATCGAGTATACTGAGAACTCTGTTACGACGCCTCTCTCCTCTCCATCTCTCAGAAGACCTAGAAAACGTTTGCACACATCTTTTCTGGGTCGGGAGAGCATGACCTCTAAGAATATATTAGTGTCGATGAGATACATCGCCTGGCGCTTCACCCATCCACATCTTCTTTGCCAAGTGCTGTAGCTCCACAGAATCCAAATCTATGCCAACGAGAAGTCCATCAAGGGCCTCAACGGGATCTCCATCAAACCCAATCTCCTCCCAACTCACGTACGACAACCATCTACTAAGAGCCTCCTCCGCCGCTAGACTTAGCGCACCCTTCCCATAGCCGAATCTCTTCATAGCGGCCTCCCTAAACTTTTTCTCTAGCTCATCCGTGATTTGAAAACGGATACCGGCCATAATCCCACCGAAATTCATAAGGTAATATGGTAATTTATACTTTTCTCCATATATGCGGTTAAGCAGGTCTTCAAACTTCAGTTCGCTTTTGCTCCTATGTATCAACCTTTGAAATTGAGGGTCTAGACGATAGTAAAAATCCGCGACCATAGGTGAACATCCTAGCGAAGAGCGTCTCCGTGAAGTAGATCTTTCACGTGGACATCGATCAGAACCTAGTCTATTCGGGTGAAGCGATGAGGGCGCAGCAAAGATTTTGGAACGTTGGTTTCAACCCCCTCTCCGCGGCGTGGTCGACACCCTCGTCTGAAGGGTAGGCTATCCCCTGCACCCCCGCGTCGATGGCCAACTTATCGGTTTCAACCTTGTGCCGACCCCGGGGCCTAGCACATCCAAGGAGTATGGGTTTATGGGGCATGAGAAGCCTCGCCGCCAAGACTATTCGGGCTACATCCATCGGCTTTGGGGGGCTAATTCCTTCCATGGGGGTTCCTGGGAGCGGCATCAGGGCAATGACGACCACGGCTGCGGGCTCGTTCTCGGCTATGATCTTCAAGGCCTCCAGCTCCCCCCTGATCTCACCGTGGTGTAGCCCCACGAGGACGTGGGGTACGGTTTTGACCCCCCTCCTCCTCAGCAGAGCTAACGCCCTTCGGATGTCCTCAACGCCTCTATTCAGATGGCAGATCTCCCTGAGGGTTTCCTCGTCGCCAACGACGTCCATTAACACGGCGTCGACCCCCGATCTCGCGAGGGCTTCAGCCGTAACATCATCGATGATCCCCGAGTGGACCACATATCTCAACCCCAGCTCCTCCCTTCCCCACCTCGCCACGCCTAGGTACTTGTCTAGGGGGACTGATCCGTTTGAAAGCGACCCACCGCTGAGGAGGAAGCCCAAGCCGCCTCCCTCCTTCAGCTTGACGAGTTTCTCCCTTAATGCCTCCGGGGTTTTTGCGGGTGTCATGTAGTTGAGAATCCAGCCTCGGCAGTGATCGCACCCGAGGGCGCAGATGCCACCCGTGACGCTTATCCCGGGAAAGCGTCCTTGTTGACCAGAGCTAAAGTATTTGGTTCGATAGTCAATCACGTCGGGGGCATAGAAGGTGATGTAGAAGCCAAGGTTTGTTCGAGAGATCCGCCAAGCCTCCTCGAATACCCCTTTGAGCTCCTCTTCGCTGGCTGTTAAGGCCTCTTCGTAGCCCATTTCCCCCACCTTAGCCCCCGCTTCGACGCCTATCTTCGGCCTTGCGTATCTAAATCTCTTGAGGTACCCCGAATCCCAAAAATTTCGCTAAAACTTGAATTACGGCCAATTTATTTAAAGGATTTAAGTTTGTGGCTCCATTCCAATTGTGGATGGAAACTCTCTGAGGAGTGTAGCTACCTTGAAGGTTGCTGTGATGTTTAGCGGGGGTAAGGATAGCACCTACTGCCTCCACGAAGCCCTAAAGAGGGGGTGGGAAGTCGTGGTGCTCATCGCGGTTAAACCCAAGAACACAGAGGCCTATCTATGGCACTACGCGACGGTGGAGTGGACCTCGCTGAGCTCCGAGGCTCTCGGCATACCCCTCATCATGCTGAGGTGCGACAAAATCGGCCCGGAGGAGGAGGCCCAAGAGCTGGAAGGGATACTTGACAAAATCAAGGTTGATGTTCTCCTCTTGGGCGGTATAGGTTTACAAAAAACCCAGATCAGAGCCATCGAGAGAGTCGCTGAAAAATTCAGGGTTAGGGTTGTGCTGCCCCATAAGGGTAGAGACCACTACGAGTTGGTTAAAAACGCCATAGAAGAGGGGTTCGACATCAGGATTACCCAGGTCGCCTCGTATGGCCTTGGGCCGGAGTGGCTGGGCAGAAGGCTTGATTTGGACAGCCTAGAGCAGCTTAAGCGCTTAAGCGAGAAGTGCGGCTTTCAAGTGGGCTTTGAGGGTGGCAGCGCAGAGACCTTCGTGGTCGACGGACCCATCTTCAAAAAGAGGATAGAGTTTTTGGACACGGCGAAGGTTTGGGACGAAGGAACCTCCAGTGGATACCTAGAAGTTAAGGACGCAAGGCTCATTCCAAAGTAGCTCAGCTTTTAACTTCAAATGAGAAGAAAAAGGGGGGGAGGGAGGACGTTAGTCGTGTTTGAGAGGTTCTTATTCGGAAACTGGTTGACTTCTCATCGCCAGTTTCTCGGCTATGTGAGCTAGTATACGACTCATTTCCGTGGCGACTATGCCTCTGACGTTTTTCTGATCTCCTAAGAAGCCCTCTGCCTTTTCGTAGAGCTTCTGGGCTCGACTAAAGACTTTTAGGATCCTATCTAGGTTGTCTCCGGATTCCTCCATCTCTTCTATGAGTTCCTCTACCTCCTCCAGCTTGTCGCCTACCTCGTCGAAGACGTCATTCACGGCGTCGGGGCCCTCATTAGCGATCCTTATGGAGTCACGGGCAACTAGTGCTGAAAGGACCGCGGCGAGGAATGCCTTCCTGTATTTGCCTTCACCGAAAAATCTCTCGGCTGCACCGTATATCCTAATTGAGGCCTTGAGGACATTCTTCGCTAGGGTGACGTTTTCTCCCTGTCCTGCCTGTTCCACGATTACGTCCATCGCGTGTGCTATCGCGTGCCTCGACTTTTTGAGAGCCTTTTTGGCTCTCTCTTGCCACACGTTGGAGATTGTTTGATCTTGGGTTGGTGTTGCGAAGGCCTGTATGGTTGGAGTTGTCAGCATCAGGGTGATGACTAGTATGGTCGAAGCGGTTATGACCAGTTTGTTCCCCTTCACTCGGATGTTTTTTCCCATTTTTTTCACCTCCTTTCAACCTTTTTTGCAGGTAGGTGAATTGACATCAGCTTAAAAAAGATCGACGCACCTACAGTATACACCATAGGTGAAGTGTAGAAGGCTCTTCTGTGATGTCTTTTAACGAGCTAATTTGAAGTTTCTTTCTCGGGCTTCTCTCCCATGAGCTCCTCCTCGAGGTGTATGAGGAGCCATACTCGACGCTCCCACCTCTTGAAGAACCTATACTGTGCCAACAGCGCGTAGATGCTGTATATCAAAAACGCTGTTGCGAGAACCATGAAAGCCAAGTCAAAGACTTTCCAGGGCCTAATCGCCCTGAAGACGCGGGGCAATAAAAATACCAGTAGAACTCCTGAGGCGACCATGCCGATTAGAGACCCCACTCTGAACTTGTCCCATTCCCTATCTAATTCTGATAGAAAGTCGTGTATTGTTCTCAACGGATACGGTCTCTCGGGCTTTTCCTCACCCATACTCCACCCCTCATATACTTTTATATGCGTGATTAAAAAGCCGATGCACCAAAGGTGAACCGGTATCCTTTTGAATACTAAAGTATAGATGGGAGAGACTTGCGGAGCTCATTGTATATCCTCCTACCCTCATCCGTCAGCTCGCATTGCCCCCCGGGGCTTTCCATCAGCAGCTCCCTCTCCTTGAGATACTCTAGGTGCTTTAAGAAGTCGTCGTAGGAAAGGGTGGTTGCCTTTCTCCATATGTATGTGCGTAGTTGGGGCTCGCGGTTGTAGTAGAGGAACTCCAGTATCTCGAACCTGATCTGCACCGCCCCCTTCCTGATTCGAGCCATCGGCTGCACCGCTAGCGACTATGGATATTGTGGATTAAATGACTTATAATGTCTTCGATGATGAGCGCTTTGAGGAGAATGTGACCATTGAGACCGATGTGTTTAAAAACAAGCGATTTTTTTACTGTTTAATGCATCGGGCTCAACGGTCTTGAATGGAACCGTATGGGCTCATGGCCGTTAGTCCGATGTCCTCACCCATTTCTTCTTCCTCAACAAATAATGAGGTATCGACGGCAACGATTATTGCTCACTCCTCCGTCAGGTAGGAGTTGATGAAGCCCCGAACCACTCTACGTTACCGGCTGGAATATCCCCCTCAAACATATGCTCATAGTCGTGAATCCGGCTCAGAGAGGCAGCCAAAGAATAATTGATGTAAGGGCTTTAAACTCGAGATAATGAACTGGGGCCGGGTACATGGTTTGAGGTTTGAAGCCCCTAATGTTGAGTCACTTCGTCGTACCCTTGACATTAGGGCTTAGAAATTAATCTAGAGTATCTTTCGCTTGCTTCTATCATAGTCTCCAAGATCTTTTCAGCGGCTTCGTTTGGTATGCCAGACATGCCGCAAGCTGGGTGCACGTATATCATATTTTCAAAGCCGATTATGCTTTCTATATCGACCAATCTTTTCAAAACAACGTCTACAGCATCAACGTCTTCAACTTTGGGCTCAATGGATATACATCCGACCCCTATTTTCTTTCCATGCTCTTCTATTTCGTCTCTGCTCAGGACGCTCATATTCGTTTTCTCTACGTCACCGGAGAAATCAAGACTCAAGGTTTCAACGTTTGATCTTAACAGGCCTTCCATCAACTTCGGATTCAAATTTCCACAGACGTGGATACTCAATCTTTCACTGGAGGAAAAGTCGGTAAGCATGTAGTTAATGGTCTCTACAGCTTCAGCTGGGTCCAAAAATTGAGCGGATAGCGTGGGTTCATCTATTTGAACGTGTGAACCCATGTTGAACAACTCATTTACCAATGGTCTTAGCGCATCGGCCAGGTCCCGATAAATCCTTGGGTCTATTATACTCCTATAGTATTTTCGTCCCTCTCTCGCGTAGAAGAAACCCAGGGTGTTTGGCCCCGTTATAGTCGATTTTATCTCGACCGTGTCTTTTCCAATCTCATCCAGATAATCCCGAACAAATTTAAAGTCTTCGATCTTGTAGAACTCATCGACGTTATCCATTGGCTTTATTTTACCAGATATCTGGAAACCCCTTTGAGTTATTTCAAGGCCGGGGATTTGATGGAAATATCCGATCATGTCGTAACGTAGTTCACCGTCAGAGACGATGTCTAAGCCATAGCGGAGCTGTAGGTCTACTACCGACTTCATCGCTTCTCTAAGCGCCTGTTCGTTGAGTGACGCCTCTCTCCAAAAGCTTCCGATGACGGTTTTCTTCAGCGATATTAAAATTACCTCCTTAAATGAGGTAAAAGGCTTAAGCTTTCACGAGTTCCTTCTCGGCTTTCACCACGATTTTCGACAGGTCACGCTGAACATCCTTGGGCAATGGCTCGGGGTAGTGTTCTCTTAGCAGTTTCTTCGCTCTTTCCTTGGCTACTTCGCTGATGTCCTTTCCGCCGGCTGTTCTCCAAGCTTCTTCGGAAGTTCTGTCAAAGATTTTCGGTATAAAGATTTCACGGTCCACAAACTCCAAGGTGTGCTTTTGGCTAAGGAAGTGTCCCCCCGGTCCAACGCTTCGAGTCACATCAACAGCCAGGGATTCATCATCCACTTTAACTCCTCTAACTATGTGAGAAACCATCCCGACGACTTCGTCGCATATTACAGCCATTTCCAAGGAGCCGGCGTCGCCGCCAGCCAGATATCCACAGTCGTGTATTAGGTTTACGCCACACAAACCGCTCATCAAGGCGTTCATCATGGTTTCAGCTCCCGCTTGAGCGTCAGGCAACTTAGAGTCTGTGCACCCTCCAAACCCAAACGTTGGCAAATTATAGTAACGAGCCATAGCCGCATTGATCCCAGCGCTACCCATCGCCATTTCAGGGGCACCATATGCGAATCTACCAACTCGCTGGTCCATCGTTCCACACCAGCCAGCATAGATTACCGGCGTCCCCGGCTTAACGAGCTGAATTAGGGCTATTGCAGCCAAGTTTTCTGCGTTGCCCACCACTGCAGCTCCGCTCATTGTTATAGGGGCTGTTGCCCCGGCCATCGGCATCGGACCTAGAGTGATGGGGACTCCTGCTTTTGCGAATTCAATCATATTTTCATTGCTTGTAGAGATGGTGAGCGGTGAAGGGGGTTCGCTGTAGAGGCTTAGAATGGGTCTCTTTCTCAGCTCGTCGAAGCCCCCGGTAATAGCCGCCGCCATCTCTAAGACTCTTCTTGCTCCATCAGCACCGGGTGTAGAATACACGATGGGTTTTTCGGTATTGTTAAACATGGCTTCAAACTCATGTAGATATTCCACCTCGTAGGGTACGTCAAACGCGCCGGCGATGGACATGATAAAGGACATATTGGGTAAGGCGTCACCGAGTCTGGTGGCATCCGCCACATCCTTCTTAGTCGGTCGTCTATACTCGCCGGTGTCGGTGTCCCTAAAGTACGGCGTCGGGGTTCCGCCTAACCCAAAGTAGATTCGGCTACCTTCGAGAAGGATATCGTTTTTGGGGTTTCTTCCACACAGAATGACGTGTTTTGGGGCTTTTCTCAAGACCTCTTCGACTAAGTATTGGGGAATCCTTATTCGCTTATCCTCTAATTCGACATCTGCCCCAGCCTCTCTAAAGACCTTCATAATTGGTTTAGACTCGCAGGCCACGCCTACTTGCTCTAACACCTCTAGCGTCGCCGTATGAATAGCCCTGACTTCCTCTTTTGTTATAAAGCGTAGCTTACCCCCCACTAATCCTCTTTTCACCATATACACCATCTCACTCGCTTATCATCAAAAGCCTTTTGGCGACCTTCACCGCTTCGACGGCGTTGGAACCGTAGCCATCCGCCCCGATCTCTTCCGCCCACTCTTGGGTAACGGGGCCTCCTCCGACCATCACCTTCACCTTCTCCCTCATCCCCGCTTTTCTCAAGGCCTCCACAATTTCTCGTTGAACGGGCAGAGCGGTGCTCAAGAGTGCGGAGGCCGCCACGATGTTCGCATCCATCTCTTTTGCTCTCTCAACAAACTCTTCGCTGGGCACGTCTTTTCCAATGTCGTATACATCAAATCCGCTGGCGGATAGCATCGAGGCTACGATGGTTTTGCCGATGTCATGGATGTCCCCTTTAACGGTGCCGATAACCACCTTGCCCAAAGACTTCCGAGTCTTTTTCTGCTTCAAGAGTTGAGGTTCGAACACCTCCTTCATAGCTTTTTGGGCGGCTTCCGCTGCGGCGACTATGTGTATTAAGAAGAGTTCCCCGTCTTCAAATCTTTCACCTACTTCTCTTAACCCGCTGCTCAGCCCTCTCTCGATGGCCTCGAGGGGGTCAATATCCAGGCTTACCGATTTTTTAGCTGCCTCAACCACTTTATCTACATCAAAATTTGTTATTGCGCTCTTCAATTCATCGAAAACTTCTTCAGGCAATATCCCATTCACCTATGAGTTCATAGATGCTTCATCTAATTCTTAAAGTTTTTAGGAACTTCACTTTAATAGGAAAACGACCTGTCATTAACATGGGTTTAGGGTAAAAGCTTGTGTAAGGTTTTGGGAGAAACTAACGTAGTAGATGACGGAGACCTGAGTTATCCGAAGTACGGAGTGTCGCGAATGATCTTGACCACTATAAATTCAGGTTTAAAGCCCTAGAACCCCCCAGCGGTCTCAAGTACCACTTCCAATTATCCCGTTCCGTCCACCCACCACATCATGCTGCGACGATGGGTTAGGTAAGGTCACGGTTGCAATCGGCTGCCACTGCCACCCCTCTCCCTTCTGAATGACATAGCCCAGGCCGGGAAAGGGGAAGTGAAAGGCATGCACCAAGGCCTTCTCGGCCGCGGCCCGGTCGAGGAACAAGCGCCGGGTTGTCATGGCTCGCTCAGGGGCAAAGTCGACGGCCGCATACCATTCTGGCTGCTCTAGATGGATGGGGTGGAGCACCGCATCGGAGATGTACAGTAGTTGCTCGCTGTCCGAAGCAATGGAAACAGCCATGTGGCCGGGGGTATGGCCAGGCGCCGCGACGACGCGGATGCCCGGAACGATTTCTGTTTCATGGTCGACGAGATCGAGTTGGTCTTGAATCGATGGGAGGTTGTTTCGTGCGAACATGAGGAGGACTTCTTTGATGTGTTCAGGAATGTCTAGCTCCGCTAGGTTGGGCTCCGAGGTCCAAAAGTCCCACTCATCTTTCCACATGATGTAGCGAGCATTGGGGAAAGCTGGTTTGCCCTCATCATCGACGTTCCCGCCGATGTGGTCTGGATGACCGTGCGTGAGAATGACTATATCAATGTCCTCGGGCGCAATTCCTTCGGCCTGTAGGTTGGGAATAAGTTTACCCGTAGTTGGTTCCAAGCTACCCGCACCCGTGTCCACCAGCACTCGGTGCTGACCCGTGTTAATCACTAAGCTGAGGTACGGACTGACATACTTTTCCCACTGCTCTGGATCGATGTTGTGTTCTCTCAGCACCTGTTCCAGGCGTTCTTTGGGTGCGTTGGCGAAAAAAAGCCGAGCAGGGTGAGGGTAAGCGAAGGCGCCGTCGCTGACGACAATGCATTCGAAAGTTCGTATCTTGAAACGATAACTTTCATTGCTCATAGTTGTCCTCCTATTTCATGTTTACTTTGATATTGCAGAAAAATAATTTTTACGCTAGCTAGGACCTCCTCATTTTTTTAAAAGGATGTTTGACATCTCCAATTTTCTAGAGATTCTGGTCTGTTTATACGTTCACCACTTGTTTGATCAGAAGGCCAAGATTTCAGGAGTCTTTCAGGGTTTGAGTTCCCTGTATGCTCTATAAGAGAAGATGATAATTACTATGGGAAAGAGAGACGCCATAGCTAAAGACCATCTGGGTTTAGGTTCTCAAAGCGCGTCTTGGAGAAAGTTTTTAGGTTTCATGTGAGGTTTGTGAGGCCGTTACATTAGGATCTTTAAACTTTCTGAGAATAGGAGTTGAGCCGGGGCCGGGACT
>JBHHXX010000001.1:0-86246 GCA_046757245.1 Candidatus Geothermarchaeales archaeon | reverse complement strand
GAGGTGTCAATTTTTCGAGGGATGAATGCATGTTGATTAATTGACTTAACTTAAATAATGAGCTGGGGAAGATGACTCATAAGGAGGCAGGCCTAGAAAACCCGATTTCATCTATGGACTGAAAATGGAGCCCTCTTCTTTTGAGGGTTATATAAACTTTGTTAACAATTTGTTTATATTTAATCAAAATTATTATAAATCTTTTTAATAAGTTAAAAAAGTTATGAGCAAGGAGCTCTAAGGAGGACTGGGCTAACGTGAAGAAGTCCAGACAGTGGTACGTGTCATTAACTCTTTCCATGATCACCGTGGTGCTAATGCTCTCCGGCACGTTGCTGCCCATCTACGCCGCTGACGAGGTTCGGCTCTACGTACACACGGTTGCCGCCTGGGAGTACGACTTCAATAACGCGACGCAGACCTACCCGGGCACCTACACGGAGCTATCCTTCGATGGATGGACCCTCGTAAAGGCGATGGGGACGTCGATCACGGGCGCAATTTACTTTGACAGCGCGCTGGGGACGCAGCAGGCGAGTCTCAACCTGAACAACGAATATCAAAACTTTTTTAAGACCGATTTTACCGCCTACTATAATCCGCCATATAACCTTCCCCACCCACAAAGAAAATTGGACATATCAGTGGTTCATGAAGACGCGGGTAAGCAAACCAACAACTGGATCACAAAGGTTTATGCGACGAACAACAACGACACCTTCCCCCAGATGGTGTGGTACCAAGTCATCATACCCAGCCAATGGGTGAGCGGTGCAAGCTCCATCACGTACTACGTTGACGGCGTCGAGCAGACGGCAGCGCCCAGGCTGGGCAACTGGACGCTGATGGAGGGCTATTCGTGGCAGCTCGGCTACCACACATCGATGGTTGTTCCCTCCCTGGCTCCCTCGCAGACGGCCAACTTCACCATCGTCGTGGACCTGAAGACCAACCCGGAGAGCCCGGGGTGGACACCCTACTCAACCCTCACCTCTTTAACTACTCTTGCGTCGGGAACGACCAAGGTCAACCTCATACCAGACCTACCCTTCGACGACCTCGGCACGATCCGCTCCCAGCTAGACTATGAGAGTGGACAACCACAGATCGACGCCAGCTATGCCTCGGTTGTGGAGCAGACCTACAAGATCCCCATATCCTATGTGGTTGAGAGTGGGGTCAAGTTTCCTCTTCCAGCTAGTGAACCTTCTGTGGTTGATATGATGGGTTCTCCGACACAGCCGAGAGTCAATCAATTGGTAATCGTTCAATCTGAAATATCAAACGTGGATACCGTTTCTCACACGTTCACCTTTATTGTTCAGATAAAGGATCCGGTGGGCTCAGTCGTCTCTCTATCCTTCATAACAGGTTCAATAAACGTCGGTCAGACAATAAACCCCGGCGTGAGCTGGATACCGAGAGAAATAGGTGAATATACGATTGAAATTTTTGTATGGAAAAGCTTCATAGAACCCCTCCCCTTATCAGAACAAGTTTACAAGACGGTTATCGTGGAATAGTAGACTCATTGAGCCCATCCACATTACACTTTAAGTCTAAGTGAGATATATTTTCTAGTAATTTCCTCAGTCTGTTATGGTGGAGGCATTGAGCTGGCACCCATCCAAAGACATAACAAAAACGTGGGGAGAGGAGCTGATCCGTAAAAAAATCATCCTCTGCGTCACGGGGAGCGCCGCAGCTTTCCACTGCCCGGAGATAGCGAGGAGGCTCATGCGCCACGGAGCCGAAGTGTATGCTGTCATGTCCTCGATGTCTCAGAAAATCATACACCCCCACCTCATGGAGTGGGCTACAGGGAACCCCCCGGTCACCGAGTTGACAGGCAGAATTGAGCATATATCTTTATTGAATCAGAGGGGAGAGCAGGCAGACATCGTCTTGGTGGCCCCGGCCACGGCGAATACCATCAACAAGATGGCCTCGGGCGTGGCTGACGGACCCGTTACGGCCCTTGCTCACGCGGCCCTGGGGGCTGGAATCCCCATAATCGTTGCCCCCGCTATGCATCAAACCCTCTATGTGAATACCCTCACGCTCGAGAACATCGAGAAGCTCAGGGGGATGGGCGTCGAACTCGTGGGGCCGAGGAGAGAGGAAGGCATAGCAAAGATGGCAAACGTGGAGGATATCGTAGAGGCGGTCATATACAAGCTCTCTGATAAGGACTTCTCCGGCCTAAAATTCTTGGTCACCGCTGGCCCAACGAGGGAGCCCATAGACCCCATAAGGGTCATATCGAATAGGAGCTCGGGTAAACAGGGAGTAGCCCTCGCCTATGAGGCGCGTAGGAGAGGCGCCGAGGTAACTCTGATATACGGCCCCGGGGCAGCCAGAGCCCCCTCCTCGATCAAAGTCGTGAGTGTGGACACAACGGAGGAGATGTTTGAGGCGACCCTTTCGGAGCTCAGGTCAACCCGATACGACGTGGCTATAGCGGCTGCGGCGATGGCTGACTACACCCCGGAAGAGCCCTCAGCGGTTAAGATTCAAAGTGCCACCGTCAAGGAGCTGGGGCTGAGGCTGAGGGCCACCCCCAAGCTCATCGACGAGGTGAAGAGGGTGAGCCCTGAAACCCTCCTCGTGGCCTTCAAGGCTGAACACAACGTCTCCGATGAGGAGCTGGTCGAGAGGGGTTATGAGCGGTTGAAGAGCTCGGGGGCAGACCTGATCGTGGTCAACGACGTGGCGAGGGATGGGGTGGGCTTTCAGGTGGAAACCAATGAGGTTTTCATCGTTGATGGGGATAGAAACGTCGTCCACGTCCCCCTGAGTCGAAAAGGGAAGGTCGCAGTAGAAATTCTCAATTGTGTAAAGAAACTGCTGAAATGATTGAGGGGTGGGAGACTTAAGGCCTCTCCCCATTTATGAGACTAATATGTCTGACACGGCAAGTTGTTGGGAGGCAAAGCCTTGAGAGACGTTTTGAGGGTCTCAATGGTTCAACTGAAGCCTTGTGAAACCATTAGTGAATCGACTGATCCATCCGTAAAACTTGTGGAGGAGGCGGCTAAAAGTGGAGTCGATGTTATATGTCTGCCCGAGAGCTGGGTTTTGACCAACCCCTATCTTCATGTTGAGAGGCTATGTGAGCACTCGGAAGAAATTCTCGCCAAGATGATGGAGATAGCTAGGGAGTATGGAACCTACATAATACCTGGGGCCCTATATGAAAAAGAGGGTGATGGATACTATGTGACGAGCCCGGTCGTCGGCCGAAGAGGAGAAATCCTCGGTAGGCAGTCAAAAGTCCACCTCTTCGAAGAAGAAAAGAGGCTTTTTCAACCCGGCAGAGACTACCGAGTCTTTAGCCTGGGTGAATATCGGGTCGGGATCATGATCTGTTACGACATGGCTTTTCCCGAGGTGGCGAGAATCCTAACCTTGAAGGGTGCTGAAGTCATATTCAACCCCTCCCGCATAAAGAGGGGAGGTGTTGAGCCGTGGCATATATATCTCAAGGCGAGGTGTCTGGAAAACAGGGTTCCCATAGTGGGGGTGAACATTGCACATCCTCCGACGCATCCGGGTAAAAGCCTCGTCCTCCAGGCGTTCATAAAGCGAGAGACAAGGGTGGTATACCCCAAGGTCTTAGCCCTCTCGGGAGAGATTCAGGGAGTCACGTCTGCACAAATCGACGTTAAAAGCGTTGAGGAGGTGAGGAGGGAGAGGCTGAAGGATAGGATGCCAAAGACATACTCACCGATCTTGTCAGAATTCATCCCGTAATTGAGCGATAATGCCCTCTTGAGACGTTATGCTGGCTTTTTCCTATTCATGGCGGCCTCCAACAAGCCGACGAAGGCCGCGTCTGGCTTCCCCGGCTCACTCGTAAACTCTGGGTGGAACTGCGTCGCCAAATAGAAGGGGTGGCTGGGTATCTCCAAGATCTCTGCATAGCCTTCGGGTATGATTCTGCCCGAGACTTTGAGCCCCTTGGCCTCGAGGTCTTCCTCATAGTCTTCATTTAGGAAATATCTATGTCTGTGTCTCCTCCGTATCCTCTCAGATTTATAGAGGGAGTGGGCTAGCGTGCCCTTGAGGATCCTTACGTCGAGTCCCCCAAGTTTCATGGTCCCACCCATTTTCTCCATCGCCTTCTGCTCTGGCAGTAGGTCTATGACCGGGTGGGGGGTGGTAGGGTCTATTTCGGTGCTGTGGGCGTCCTTGAGACCTAGGACCGATCGGGCGAACATAACCACCGAGAGCTGAAACCCAAAGCAGAGGCCTAAGAACGGAATCCCGTTCTTGAGAGCGTATTCGGCCACGCTGATCTTACCCTCAACTCCCCTTATTCCAAAGCCACCTGGAATTATCACACCGTCGACCTGATCCAACTTCTTTAGGTGGAGGGGGTCCTTCTCCACCTTCTCGGTGTCGAGGTACTCGATTATGGGCTTAACCCTTAGGTAAGCGGCGGCGTGGCGGATGGCCTCCTTTATGCTCACATAGCTATCAGCCATAGCCAAATATTTGCCCGCTAAGGTCACCTTGAAGGTTGGGGATGAGATGAGGAATTGTTTAACCGTTTCATCCCATTCTTTCCACGCCTTGCCTCTCGGCTTCTCGTTGAAGCCCAATAGCTTAAACATGACGTGGGAAAACCCTTGTTCCTCGAGCGCCGAGGGAACGGAGTATATCTCATCCAAATTGTACAGGCCGAAGACGTTCTCCTCGGGGACGTTTGAGAAGAGGGCGATTTTCTTTTTGGCGTATGCCCTAAGCTTTTCGTCGCTCCGGGCGACGATGACGTCTGGTTGCACCCCTATCCTCCTAAACTCCTGGACGCTGTGTTGAGTGGGCTTGGTCTTCTGCTCCCCCGCCGTCTCGAGGTAGGGCACGAAGGTTACGTGAACCGCGACCGTGTTCTCCCTAGGCTCCTCGATCCTCATCTGTCTGAAAGCCTCTAGGAAGGGTTGGCCCTCGATATCACCGACGGTTCCCCCACACTCGACGACCACGACGTCGGCTCCTGACTTTTTTGCGACCCTTCTTATCCTACGCTTGATTTCATCGGTTATGTGGGGGATGATTTGGACGCATTGTCCGAGGTAGTCGCCGCGCCTCTCCTTCTCGATTACGCTCCAGTAGACCATACCCGTTGTTATGTTGTTTTCACCGCCTAGGTTCACCCCTAGGAATCTCTGATAGGTGCCTAGGTCCATGTCCACCTCCGTGCCATCGTCGCAGACGAAGACCTCCCCGTGGATGATGGGGTTCATGGTTCCGGCGTCATAGTTGAGGTAGGGGTCGATCTTGACCGCCGTGACCTTGTAGCCGTAGAGTTGGAAGATCTTGGCTATGGAGGCGGCTGTTATGCCCTTCCCTATACCGCTCATCACCCCTCCGGTCACGAAGATGTACTTCATCCCTCGAACTGCCTCCTTGACCCTAAATAAGCCATTTGATCTATTGTCATAAACCTCTAAATTCTTCCATCGTTAGGCGACTCTCGTCTCAAAAAAACTATGTAATTAAACACTTAAAGTTTTACCTCTGGTTGGGGTGGGGTTGTATTGTGTATGCAGTAGTCCCCAATATACGGGGCTGTCTACGAGGATGACCCCTAGAGTCTACATAGACTAGCCTATATCAAGACCTTGGATTTGAGAGCTCTTATGTAGATACACTTATAATCAATACTTGGAAGACATTGATTGTGGGTATAATACATCCACCATCGATAACCCTTATAATGGTAGACGGGTTCTACGAAAGGTTGAAATTGGATTCGTCCTCTTGGGAGATGTCCCCCGCATGCCCACACACGACTTGAGCCATGTGCCCGGGGTCACCCCCGAAGTCCAGGAGAAACTCCTAAGGGCTGGATTAGCGACGCCCTTTTTGCTCTCCACCGCGAGCGTGGAGCAAATTCAAGCCGCGGGCATCCCCAAGAGTCAAGCCGAAGAATTGATCGGGAACGCTAGAGACATCGCCGAGATAAAACACATCACCCCCTCAGAGTTCGCCGAGAGATTCTTCACCATGGCCAAGATCTCCACGGGGTCAACCAAGCTGGATGAGGCCCTAGGCGCGGGCATAGAGACGATGACCCTGACAGAGTTCTTTGGCCCCTCGGCCTCGGGTAAGTCGCAGATGTGCATGCAGCTAGCCGTCAACGCCCAGCTACCAGAGGAGAGCGGGGGTCTAGAGTCGAGGGTTGTTTACATCGACACGGAGAAGAGCTTCAACCCGGGGCGAGTTGAAAACCTCGCGAAGTTTAGGGGAATAAAGCCGAGGGAAGCCCTGAAGAAAATCCTATACGTCAGGGTATCCTCGTTGTCGGAGCTCTTTGAAAAGGCTAACAAAGCTGAGGAATTCCTCTCCCGCAGGGATACCAGAATCCTCATCATAGACAACATCATCAGCCCCTTCCGCCTTGAGTCTGAGAAACGCGGTGCGCATGAGAGACCACTCCTCCTCCAAAAGCTGCTCTGGAAACTGCTTCTCTATACGGATGAGCTCAACGCGGCAGTCGTTTTTACGAATAGAGTATACTCATTGCCCGACTCCATAACGGGTGAAGTCATCCAACCCTTCGGCGGCCTCGTCGTGGACACGTCTGTCCACAAGAAGGTTTTCCTGAGAAAACACGAGAATGAAGTTTATCGAGCATCGTTGATGGGCGACCAGCCCATGGAAGTCTTCTTTAGGATCGATAAAAGCGGTGTCAGAGACCTTTGAAGATCAAAAAACCAGGGAAAAATCCCAGAAAACTCAAAAGAATCTTCTTTAACATCCTCGATGGGGAGGTGGATAAAAGGGAGGGGCTGGAGGAGGCGAGGCGATTCGAGGGACCTTGGAATAGGGGCTACGTCTTGGGGATGAGATCCATCTTAGAACTGCAACGGAAGCAGTCCCTCAGCCTCCAGCTGAACCCAGAGACCCCCACTGACGACCTAGCCTTCTTCCATAAGCGATTTGGCGATCTGAGCTTGGAAAAACTCTTTAGAAGCCTAGATCGCGGATACTTCGCCTCGTGGAGGGACTATGTTTCATACATCCTGTCTCATAGGGAGACCTCAGAAAAAGAGTAGATTCACGAACAGGATCCAAGTGAAGAGCCAAATCAATATATAGGTGCCCACGCCGTTGAAGAGCAGGGTGTTCACGGTGATGCCCTGCTCAGGGTTGACATCGATCTTCAAGTAATATCTTACCAAAAAATAGCTCAATATGTAAAAACCGACCCCCACCGGTATGCCCCTCCCCCCGATTTCGCCGTAGAAGCCCAGCGAGACGCAGAGCATCCCAGCCACGAGCGCGAGGATCGCTCTCAACCAATAGATCTTGTCCTTGGCCTCCATGTCTAGATCTCCATAACATCCACTCAGGAGATATTTAATATGTATATCGCGGATTTCACCATCCATCGACGAAAAGTATGTAGCTATCGTGATGGCTCTCATCGCGATGACGAGGGGTAGAAAACCTAATACGAGAGACAAATAAAATTAGTAAGTGATGGTAACCATATACTGTCTAAAGAGTCGGGGAATCTAGTGGGAGAACCGTGGTGAGTTCCAAGGTTATGTTATCCGCGACCACCCTCGGGGCGATTTTGAACTATACCAACGGGTTGAAGCCCAAATTCGTGAAGAAGGTTAGGGAGACCACCTTCACCTTTACCATTTTCGTCTTGGGCGTTGAAGCCGGTGACCTATGGGTAGCCGTCGACCCGGGGCAGGGAGTCTTCCTACCCATCATTAGGAGGCCCAAGCTGAAACCCTCCAGGGGCTTCATCTTAAACCTCAAGCGAAAAATCGAGAGGGCGAGGATACTGGGGATCGATCAACCCCCCCTCGAAAGAATCGTGCACTTCCACCTCCACAAGGGGGGCGAGGAGATCCACCTGTACATCGAATTGTTTGGGGGAGGCAACATAATTCTAACCGACCAAGAGGGAAAAATCCTATCATGCATGAGGACCCTTAGGGTTAGGCATCGGACGATTAAGCCCGGGGACACCTATAGGTTTCCCCCCATAAGGGGCCTAGGACTCCACGAACTAGATTTCAAGAAGCTATCTGTGGAGGCATCCTCGACCGAGACGGGTTTAGCCGCCTTTCTCGTCTCGAACTTGGCCCTTGGGAAAGACGTGGTGGAGGAAGCTCTGGCCAGGCTTGACATAGCCAAGGAAGCCCCGGCGAATGGGGTTGACAATCAAATCCTGAAATCAATCTTGGAGGAGATGAACAACATCGTAACAGGCGTCCTGAGGGGGGAGGTGGAACCAACCTTAATATGCAGAGACGGCGTTCCGGCCACTCTAGTCCCCTTCAAGCCAACGTTCAAGGGCGAAGCGAGAGCCTTTGACTCCCTCTTGGAGGCGAGCGATGAACTCTTTTATGAGTGTGTATTACCGAGGAAGATGGAGGAGGCCAGAGTGAGGGAGAGAATACCGGTCGAATCGAAGTCGAGATTAATCTTGAAGTTAGAGGACCAGCGCCAAGAGCTGGTTAAGAAATCTAAGGAGATCCGGGCATCAGCGGAAAACCTCTACCCAAAAGTCAGACTTCTTGAGGAGATGTTCACAGATATCTTGGATGGGTTTAAAGACTCCAAGGTGGGGGATTTGGTGGGTAGGAAATACGGAAGCCTAACCATCATGAACATTGATCCCAGGAATCGAAGGGTGGCGTTCTCCGATGTAGGCTATACCTATTCCCTGGACTTCACAGCCCCACCTATCTCTTCGATCGGTGAACTCTATGAGAGAGCCAAAAAGGTCGAGAGGGGCGTGAAGAGCCTAGATGGGAGGATTGAGAAACTCAGGGAAGAGGTTAAAGATGAAGCCGAAAGAGAGGAGGAGGGGGAGGTTTTTGAGGTCCCTGAGCTGCGTAAGAAACGGTGGTATGAGAAGTTTAAGTGGACGCTGTCCTCCGACGACCACCTGATCTTGGCGGGGCGAGACGCATCCTCAAACGAGATGTTGATAAAGAAATATTCCAGACCCGAAGACGTGGTTTTCCACGCCGACGTCCACGCAAGCCCCTTCGTCCTCGTGAAGGCGAATGGTGAAACCATCTCTGAGACCACGATTTCGGAGGCAGCTGTCTTCACGGCATCCCACGGCAGGGGATGGAGATTGAAGCTGGGAGCCATCGATGTCTACTGGGTTAAACCCTCACAGGTCACTAAGAAGGCTCCCAGCGGTGAATACCTCAAGAGGGGCTCCTTCATGGTATATGGGAAGAGAAACTACATTAGAAACACGAAGCTGGAGCTTGCGGTGGGCATAGTGAGAGATGGGGGACACTACTCGTTCATGGTTGGCCCTCCCTCCGCCGTGAGCAAACACTGCCTAGGACACGTCGTCATCGTGCCCGGGAGATCAAGGAAGCTGGAGGCCGCGAGGAAGATGGTGAAAACCTTGTTGAAGAAAGTCGGCGAAGAGGCTCCAACCTCAACTCTGATCAACCGCCTCGCTGAAGACCTCCTGCAATACCTCCCCCCTGGAGGTATACGCGTCTTGGACAAGGTTCGATAAACCCCCTCGTTGATCTGCCAACTAAGCAATCCGGTGAGGTTGCCTTACTCTTGTCTTCCCTTTCTACTAGTGAGGTATTGATGGGTCCTTTGTAGGACCCTCTTGGAGTTCTTGTAGGTTGTTTGTTCGTAGGCTTCCGCCTTGGAAGGAATTTAATTACGGGTTAACACCCGTTTCCTCTTCACGACCCCATAAAAGGAGAGATCTACCTCAACCACCCCCCATCTCCTCGAGGAGCTCCCTAGCCCTATCCACCCTCACCCTCCCCTCCTCAACCATCACCTGAGCGATCTTGTCAACCAGTTCACCTGTGGCCCCCGCCATCACGGCCACATTCCTCGCGTGGAGCTTCATGTGTCCCCTCTGGATCCCCTCCGCGGCTAGGGCTCTTAGGGCGGCTAGGTTTTGGGCCAAACCCACGGAGGCCATGACCTCAGCGAGCTCGGTGGCGGTCTTAACCCCAAGAATCTTCAAGCAGGTCTTTGCGACCGGGTGCACCGCGGTGGCGCCGCCGATCAACCCTACCGCCAGTGGGAGCTCGATGCTACCCACGAGGTCTCCATCCCCGTTCTTCTCCCACACGCTCAAGGGGCTGTAATGGCCGGATCGAGCCGCGTAGGCGTGGGCGCCCGCCTCAAGGGCCCTCGTGTCGTTGCCCGTGGCCAGGGCCACCGCCGCTATTCCGTTCATAATCCCCTTGTTGTGGGTGGCGCACCTGTGGGGGTCTGAGGCTGCGAAGGCATAGGCGTATACGATTCCATCCACCACCTCCTCGCCACCAACGGCCTCCTTGGCCACGACCGCCTTGGACCTGACCAGCCTCTTCGTGGCTAGGTTGGAGATGATCCTGAGGAGCACCCGTCCACCACTAACCCTCTCAACGATGGGGGCAACCGCCTCAGCCATGGTGTTGACGGCGTTCGCACCCATGGCGTCCCTGCAGTCCACGTGGAGCTCCGTAACAACCATGGGCCCCACCTTCGAGTCGATCACCCTGACGTCGAGGTCCTTGGCTCCCCCGCCCAAGGAGACGAGCAAGGGGTCCTGCTCGTTCGCCACCTCTAGGATCTCTTCCTTCGCGGCCAAAATGGCCATCCTCGCACCGTAGGGGTCCACTATGTCCACAGCCTGTACCTGTCCAATCATCACGGGTCCAGTGTTGCTGGTGTAGAATCCACCTCGCACCCTAGCCATCTTAGCCGCGTTGCTGGCGGCCGCGACCACCGAGGGCTCCTCTATGGCCATGGGGATAAGGTAGTCCCTGCCGTTGATGAGGAAGTTGACGGCGATCCCGAGGGGTAGGGCGATGGTCCCTATGACGTTTTCAATCATCCTGTCTGCCAGATCCATACTCAGCCCCCCCATCGACCGGATTGTATCGATGTCTTGGTCTGAGAGATCGGCGAAGTCTTTCACGGCTTCTAGCCTTTCCTCTGGGCTCAGCTTGTAGAAGCCTGAGATTTTGGAGGTCTTACCCATGGTGACTCCCCCAAGATATGGGGTATGCAAAGCTATATAATGTATGGCTCCAAGTCGGTGTTTCCTCCCCATGAATATTCAGATATGGGAAAAGTCTTTCTCCATCACCGAAGGCTTCAAAGGCGCTCACATCACTTAAGTGGAGACTTGAACCTCTTATTACCAACTTTGGGCGAAGTTATCTTGGAGATGGAGAAATCCCGCGAGTCCAAATCAAAAGGTGATACAAACTCAGACTCGAATCCCCCCAGTTGCTCAGCCGAGCTGTCTACAGCCCGTGAGGGCATACACTTCATATCTCCTATGCCTCAAGGTGAAGAGGGTAGTTGGTAAAGAAACCGTTGATAGTTATTGCTCTATTAATCGTGGGGGCATCCGTTGTAATTCTTATGCCAAGGCAGCAAATAGGGCCTGAGGTCTTGGATATCCCTCTCACCGACGTGGATGGTAACAAGTTCACATTGAGCGATTTCAGGGGACGCGTAATTGTCCTCGAATTCATGACGACACGGTGTCCTCTCTGCGTTGACGAGATCGATCATTTGAGATCGGTGGAAGAAAAATACGGGGATCAAATCACAATAATCTTGGTCAGTGTTGACGTCTTCGAGAAACCTGATCAACTCAAGGAGTACATGGATAGATATAACATAGGATGGAAGGTTGCAAAAGATGAATATAAGACGGAATCGGGGTGGTCGAGGAGCGGGGATATGACCCATGAAATCGGGGTTAGAGGAACCCCCACCATAGTCATCTTCGATCGGGAAGGAAACATCAACCACATCAACGAGGGGCTGATGGTTGAGGCCGCTCTCACAAAAAACATAGATCAATTATTGGCATAGGGTGTTGGTGACATATGTGCTAGGCATATAACTAACACTGTTTCTTGTTTTCTAGGTTGATCGGTCTCTTTATACGCACCCGCTACAGATTTAAGCTTACTACGCACTCAGGAACATGAGGGCATCGGGTGTTTGAGCACGTATGATTTGTTAACCGAGGGGTACTCAAATTCAATGTCTTTTGCTGGTCTAAATCTTCTGTGTAGAAAGACAGCGAAAATTCCCGCGACCGATCCAGCGATGGCTGCGTAAAACCCTAGGCTGAAGTTCCATCGAAGTGATCCTTCTATCCCAGGTAGAGGGCTGCTCATTTGTGCCTCTCCACCCAATGAGAAAGAATCGATGGAAACACTTGCTCCTGAGATTGATGAAGTTATGAGGTTTATCGCTATGAAAACCGTGATCGTGATCGTGGCACCCATGGCTGCACCGTACTCTACTGGGCGTCTGTTCTGTTTGAAGGCTCCTACTAAAAGGATCACCGTAGATAGAATCACGGGCCCGAACCATAACAAGTCGACGAACTGAAGCATGTTGGTGACCATTGAACCGATACCTGGCAGTGTCAAGCCAGAGGAAGATAGAAAGTCTTGTAGACCGGGAGCTGGATCCATGATCCAAGGCTGCAGCCTGATTTCTACGAGGTGAGGCACCCCATCCCTGCTCAGAGTAACAGTCGTAGACCACCAAGGTAAGAGGCTGGAAATGAGAAACGCGAAAGAAGCCCCGATGGCAACGAGATTAGGTTTGCCGACTACCGAAACCACGTCTATCCTCACTCAAATTTTCATGTTACAGTTTATCTGATAAGGATTGCGAAACATTTGTTCCCACTAAAAACCGTGTTTAAGGGAATCGAGAACTTCTCGACTTTCCTCCCTTGCATGACCTGTTCGGATTAAGGTGAAACTATCTACCCATCTCACTCACAAATTTTTTACATGACCAGCTTCCAACGCCACTAATCAAAGGATTGGACCTCGTTGAGCTCCATCTTCCCCTTCCAGAACCTCAGGTCGTAGGTCTTATTCACCTCTAAGTTGATCTGAAGCTTCTCACACTCCTCGTCCGACAGGAAGAGTATCATCTTGGGCACCCTAATCTCCGGCTTAAATATCGTGGGGAACCCCATCATCCTCAGCTGGTTCATCATCTCCTGGATGATCCTGGACTCGTCGGTTTGGGTCAAGACCTTTGTTGGGGTCTTCCTCACCTCAACGAACTCTATCTGCCTCCCCTCCTCCCCCGTCTCTGGGTCGCTTATGCTCTGAATCTTCGTTAACTTCACGAAAACCATCCTCATTCCTCCTCTGACTCCTCCAATTCTTCCTCCTTCATCGGCTCAATATCCTTGATACCCGTCGCAAATAAGTTTACGAGGGTGTTGACGCTGGCCTCCCCAGTGAGCCTCCCCAGCTCCCCGTAGACCTGCCTCCACTTGAGCCTGCTGCTCCCACTCTTTGAGTTGTAGATTATGCCCATGATGTTCTCGGCCTCAACGAAGACCAGCTCCCTGGACTGCTCTAGATCGGTCTTCCTTTCGGCCTCGACGTGGATGAGAGCGTCCTCCATACGCCTCTCGGGGAAGACCTTCTCGTTATCTAAGAGTCTCTTAGGGATGAAGCTCTTACAGGTGCTCTCCAAGAGGAACTGCCTCATCTCAGCCAACGTGCAGTATAGACTTATCTTCAAGGCCCATCGAGCATCGCGCAAATGCCAATTAATATTTCCATAAAGAACTTTTAAATCCTTGTCGTCGAATGGATAGCTTTTTATTTTGATGTACCTTTCCATTAGTTGGGCGATGATCTCTCTGGCTCTGGCGAATCGATGAGCGCGATCTTGAGTGGTGAGCCCCCCGTTCCTTATTTAAGATCCATTTAAACAGGAGTATAGTGCCTAAAGTTTGTTGGAAGCCGAAGCCCTCGACATAGAAGTTTGATTTTACCAACCTTTATAATCTCTCAAATGAAGAGTTGAGACTCCCTTAGAAGCCTTCTCATAGAGTATGTTGTCAGCTGTTAAGAGAGTTGCCTCAACCTTCCTAGAAGCCTCCACATATGCACTGTCATAGTAGGTTGCGTCGTTCTTCACACCCCAATCCAAGGCTTCTCTGCTCATCTCTTCGTCGAATTCAATTGAGTCTATCTTGAGCATCAAGAGACGTGAAAGCTTCTCTTTAGCTCCACCTAGATCTATGAATCCCTGCCTGACCGCTTTCCAGAGGGTGTTTCCAACCTCATATACCATCAGTTTGGGGGCCCTTAAATCAATTGCCTCCCTCAAGAAATCCTTTAGAACCAATTCTGCTCTATCGGAGAGATCCTCAACCAATAGAAATCTAGCCGCAATCGATGCGTCTATGACATAAACTTTCAACGAACCTCTCTCATCTCCCTTATGGCACTATTTATGAACCCTTTCGGGACGGTGTGCTCCCTAGCCGCCAAGCTCTTAAGAACCTCTGCAGCTGCCATCTTCCTCTCCTCCAATTCAATCCTCCGTATAATCGCTTTCCTGATGTACTCTGACCAATTGATCTTGACCGAAGCCATTTTCCTCTTTAACTCTTTGTCAACTTTCACCGTCACGGTGTAATTACTCATAACATCACCAATAGTAATTATATAAATACACCTAATAAATCTTACCCGCGTTTCATCAAAAACTTAAAACTTGGAGTCTCCAAGTGTTCAGGTGACGTGACTCCGGGGCTGAGGTCGAGATCTCGATCTATAGAGAAATTGAGTAGTGACTCCCTTATGCGTGATTTTATCCACAACCTACCAACAGAAACATTTTAATTGAACAGCACCATGAAGACGTGGAAACCCTTAAAAAACCTCTTATCCATCCTACATCAGACTCCTCCTAACGACAAAGTCTTCGATAGAGTAGAGTGGGTTAGAAGAATCTGGAAGTAGACCGATTTTAGAACAAGATCGAATGAGTCACAAGAAAACAAACAGGGATGGTGTATTAGGATCACGGTTTTCTGCAGGTTCAAGGGTGAGCCTTTATAACCCTAGAAGAGGCTGGAGAAGGGGGTTATCCTCCCGGCTACGGTCTCACTGGCCGTATCATCGTCTTCAACTCTTCGATGAGTTCCATAAGCCTCTCAAGGTCAAGACCGTACCTCCTCGCCAACCCCTCCAAATCCTCCCTCGAGGCCTCCGTTGGGGGAAGTAACGATCTCTCCCGGGGCGTTAAAGGCGTCCAAGGTTCGTCCCTGAGGTCAAGCCTAGCCACATCCCAACGGGCGTAGTGACCCAACGCGTCGAAGTAAGCCTTCACCTTTCTCCTCACGTTATTGTCCAGGGTTGAATAGAGGATGGTTTCCTGACCGAAGACGGGACCCGCCACGTATATGCTCGAAGGGGCCACGATGGCGCTCCCACCTCCAGCGAGGTTGAACCCCCACTCCTCCGGCAGCATGTCCTCGGGCATGTATTGGCCCACGCTGATGACGAAGGTTTGGGTCTCAAAGGCATACTCCCTTATCGCCGACTCAACCTCGCAGAGATGCGTGGGATCCTCTTCAGAATCCACTCTTCTTCTCAAACCTGGGTAGTCCTCTACCTGCCAATATCCAGGCCATACGGCGCAGTGAATCTCCTCCCCCTTCAGCGCCATGGCGGCCTTCAGGAGGGTCATGTGGTTTTCATAGCACACCAACCCTCCAACCCGGCCTATACCGGTGTCAAAGACCCTGAGGTCGCTGGCGTCCCCCATGCCCCATATAGTCCTCTCCCCGTGGGTGGGCATGAGCTTTCTGTGTCTCCCCATGATCCCGCCCTCCCTATCTATGTAGAGGAGGGTGTTGTACATAGTGAGGCTGCCGGCGAGGTCGCTGATTTCCGAACACCCCATAACAAGGTAGGTGTTCGCCTCCCTCGCCGCCTCAGCGAGAACTTCGGTGTCTTCACTCGGGATTTTCACCGAGTTCTTCTGGTAATCCACCATGAAGTTCGCCCACTTGGGGATGGAGACGCCTCTCCAGTAGGGGTAGCCTGGGATGAACGTCTCGGGGAAGACAATTAGGTCCACTTCTTTTCTCCCCGCCTCCTCGATCGTTCTACAGGCCTTGTCGATGGTTGCCTCCTTGTCCATGAACTCTGGGACGATTTGAGCCGCCGCCACCTTCACCTCATCCTTCATTTCACACCACTAAACATCAGATGCCTTAAAAATGGATGGCACATGCGTGGGAATATATATTTAACATTAGCTAGGTGGTTCCTCAAAGGAGAGAGGCCTGCCATACTCCTCTTGAAAGGCGATTTCCCTTAAGGGCCGCCTCCATCTTGGTGGGGGCGATTCGTTAGGAGCACCGATGGGCAATAACGCGATGACTCTCAAATCCTCCGGGATTCGGCAAATCCTTTTGACCTCACCCTCGTCAAAGGCCCCGATCCAGCAGGTGCCGTAGCCCAACGCTGTTGCCTCCAAAACGATGTGTTCCACTGCGATCATGGGGTCCTGTAGGTACCACCTTCGGGAAATAGAGGGGTCGCCCGTGACCACGAGGACCACCCCAGCGTCGGAGATGAAGGATTGGTTGTCGGCTGCTCTCCCCAAGGCCTCTCTGCGCACCCGGTCCCTCACGATAATGAAGCGCCACGGCTGACGGTTGCCAGCTGAGGGAGCTAACCTACCCGCCTCGAGGATCATCCTTAAATCTTCCTCGGGTATGGGTCTTGGGCTATATCGTCGGATACTCCTCCTCGCCTCTATCACCTTGAAAACGTCCATAGATCGCACCAACCCGATTTAATCATTCCCCGGAGACATTTTTGATATTTACGACTTATATCATGCAAGAAATAAATCATGTGTTACGTGAGCATAAGACGATAAAGGCTTAAATCCTTTCGATGGGAATACTCTAAAAATAAGAATGAGAAGAGGGTAATGAATAATTAACATCAACCCGAACATAAGGTGAAAGCATTTGACAGAGACAAAGAGCACATACGTCGACGCCGAGGACTCGGTAGCCGGGAGACTGGCCTCCATCATCGCGAAGAGGTTGCTATCCGGCGACAGGGTCACCGTGCTTAACGTCGAGAAATCGGTTATCACAGGTGAGAAGAGGCGAATCATCGATGACTACATGAAGTTCATGCAGATACAGTCCAAGGTTAACCCCAGGAGGCTCGGCCCCTTCAAACCGAGGACCCCCGAGGGGATCTTCAAGAGGATCGTTCTCGGGATGCTCCCAAAACAGAAGCCCAAGGGTAGGGAGGCCTATCGGAGGCTGAGGGTCTTCGTAGGTATCCCGGAGAAGTTTAAAAGCGTTGACGCGGTTAAGATAGTTGAGGCACGGTATAGGGAGAGTCCCTATGGGTACCTCTCCATCGAGGAGATCGCCCGAACCCTCGGCTGGAGACCAATCAGGGAAAGATTAGGAGAAGCGTGAAGACCTTGTCCACGTCAAAAACGGCCAAACCCGTCAGGGTGTTCACCGGTAAGAGGAAGACGGCCACGGCTCGAGCCTACATACGTGAGGGAAAGGGTTTTGTCACCGTTAACGGGGTTCCCCTTGAAATACTGCAACCCGAGGTTGCTAGACTAAAGATAATCGAAACGCTACTCCTAGGCGCAAATGCAATGAAAAACTTCGACATAGAGGTGAGGGTTAGCGGCGGAGGCTTCATGGGTCAAGCCGAGGCCGCGAGCATCGCCATTGCGAGGGCCCTAGTCGGCTCCACGAAGAGTAAGAGAATCGAAAAGATTTACAAGGAGTTTGATCGCACACTTCTCGCGGGGGACCCACGAAGAACGGAGCCTAAAAAGTTCGGTGGCCCTGGACCGAGGAGGAGGAAGCAGAAATCCTATAGGTGATCAAGATGATGCCGGTGAGGTGCTTTTCCTGCGGGGCGGTCGTGGGCGACAAATACCCAAAGTTCTTGGAGATGGTGAGGGCGGGGGAGGACCCCGCCAAGGCATTGGACCAGCTCGGAGTGAAAAGGTATTGCTGCCGAAGGATGATCCTCTCCAACGTGGAGATAATAGACTTGTTCCTCCGCGGTAAAGTTAAGAAGGCGAAGAGGGAGTAGGATTCATCTTGCCCAAGATCGTTGACTTCAAGTCAAGAGTTGTCATCAACAGCAGGGGGGAGAAGACGCCTGAATCTGAGGTATACGTATCAAATGGAGTTGGGAGATACGCGGCTCCATCGGGCGCCAGCAGGGGAGCCTTCGAGGCGCCAGCCTTCCCCGAGGGAGGGCTAGGGGAAGCCATGAGGATCCTGAAGCAAGAAGTGGGCCCTAAACTCGTTGGATACGAATACTCTTCTCAAGAAGAATTAGACGACTTCCTAAGGAATTTGGATGGGACCCCAAACTACTCTAGAATCGGCGGTGCCACAGCCGTAAGCGTCTCAGTGGCCGCGGCTGAGGCCGCAGCGAAAAGCATGAACATTCCCCTTTATGAGTGGTTGTCAGGCGGGAAAAAGATCTCCAAGTTTCCTCTTCCCCTCGGGAACGCCGCGGGCGGAGGCAAACATTCCCTAGGACGCGCCACCGACATACAGGAGTTTTTGGCCATGCCTCTAAACGCCAAATCCTTCACCGAGGCCATCTTTTCCCTAGTGGGGTTACACTCGAGGCTTGGGGAGTTGTTGTTGAATAGGGACGACTTTTTCCTCGGTGGGAGGAACGATGAGGGGGCTTGGTCATGCTCGCTGAGTGGGTATGAAATCCTATCCTTAGTGGCTGAAGCTGCAAAATATGTGAAGACTCAAACAGGGATAAAGTTCGGGTTGGGGATTGACTTGGCCGCATCATCCCTTTGGAATCCAAACCTTAATCTTTATGTTTATAAGAGGTCTAACTCTCTCAGGACGCGAGACGAGCAGATAGAGTATGTTTTAGACCTCATAGGGAAATTTGGCTTAAATTATGTTGAAGACCCCCTAAACGAGCAGGATTTCCCAGGTTTTTCTTTGATAACCCGAAGGGCCCCAAAAACCCTCATTTGCGGTGACGATCTCTATGTTACAAGCATTTCTAGGCTGATGCTGGGGACGCGTGAGAGGGCTGGAAACGCCGTGATCATCAAACCTAATCAGGTGGGAGATCTCACCGGATGTAGGGAGGCCGTGGATCTGGCTAGAAAAAGGGGTTTTAAGGTGGTCGTCTCCCATAGGTCCGGGGAAACCCCAACTCGACACCTCGCCCATATAGCCCTTGCCTTTGAGGCTGACATGATAAAGTCTGGTATCGTGGGGGGTGAGAGGGTGGCTAAACTCAACGAGCTCATGAGGATCGAGGAGGATCTGAAGAGATCCGTCCCACTTACAAGGATCCAGTTGTAAAAGTGTTTTTCATGAAGTCGGAAGGAAGAAATGAGAAAGTAACGGAGGAAGCCGGGGAGGATCAAGTGGAGGAGTCCGTCGAGGAGCCCCTTGTCGAGGAAAAGATAGACATCAACCCTGAACTCCTCATCAAGTATCACGTACACTACGGCAGAAAAACCAAGACTTCCTTCAGCGAGAGATACATCTACAAGGTTCACCACAGGGGCTTCTTCTTGATAGATGTAACGAAGACCCTCGAGAGGATGAAAGTGGCAGTCAAATTCCTCGGACGATTCCCCAACGATAGGGTAATTGTATGCTCCGCTAGAGAATACGCTGAGAAGGGGATAAAGAAGTTCTGCGAGCTCACGGGCATGGTGCCCATCACGGGGAGGTTTCTCCCTGGGACGCTGACCAACTACGTGCTTAATGAGCACAAGGAAGTCTCCCTGGTCTTCGTGGTGGACCACATCTACGATAAACAAATCGTCTTCGAGGCGGCGAAAATGAAGATCCCCATCGTCTCCCTCTGCGACACGAGCTCCTTTCCCCGCTACGTGGATCTAACGATCCCCGCGAACAATAAGGGTCGATCCTCACTGGCAGTCATCTTCTGGTGTCTTGCGCTACTCTATCTGAGGGAGAGGGGCCTACTGGGCGAGGATGAGGTCATCGATGCGCCAATAGAGGATTTCATGGTGACCCTATGATGGAATCGGAGAAAAAGGTTAGGCGCCCAGCCTTTTCCGGATACTTTTATATGTCCGACCCTAACTCCCTAAGAAATCAAATCGAGGAGAGCTTTAAATCCCCCATCGGACCAGGTGAACTCCCACGGCTGAATGAGAGGGGGAAACGTGGGATCGTTGCCTTGGTTTCCCCCCACGCCGGCTACGTCTATTCAGGCTCCGTGGCAGCCCACGGCTATCATTCCCTGGCTGAGGACGGCAAGCCAGATCTAATCGTATTGATTGGCCCCAACCACACGGGCTATGGAAGCGGCGTATCGTTGATGAACTCGGGGGTATGGGAGACGCCCTTGGGGAGGGTTGAGATCGACGAGGAGACCG
This sequence comes from Candidatus Geothermarchaeales archaeon, assembly GCA_046757245.1. Lineage (GTDB taxonomy): Archaea > Thermoproteota > Nitrososphaeria > Geothermarchaeales > JAUWBL01 > JBHHXX01. Next base: position 66,035 of record JBHHXX010000001.1, on the reverse strand, counting down.
CCGGAAAAATCCTCGATGTCTCTAGGATCATAGATGTGGATGCTTCTGCCCACATGCGGGAGCACTCCCTGGAAGTTCAGATCCCCTTCCTCCAGTACACGCTGGGTAACTTCAGGTTTGTCCCCATACTCATGATGATGCAGAATCTAAAGACCAGCAGGGAGGTGGGTGGAGCCGTGGCGAAGGCGCTGGAGGGAAAGAACTCGGTCATCGTGGCTTCCACGGACCTTACGCACTACGAGCCCCATGCAAGCGCCAAGAGAAAGGATACCGCGGTGATCGAGGCCATTTTATCCCTAGACGAGGAGAAGATGATGAGCCTCGTATACTCCTTAAACGTCTCAATGTGCGGGATGGGACCCGTGGCCTCGGCCATCTACGCGGCGAAGACCTTGGGCGCCTCCGAGGCTAAGCTCCTAAAATACGCCACCAGTGGAGACGTAACGGGAGACCTCTCCCAAGTCGTTGGCTACGCCTCGCTGAAGATGACGCTTTAGACCTTTTCGATGGAAATGTTCGTTGAAGCTTCCGCACCCGGGAAGGTGATACTTGCCGGAGAGCATTTTGTGGTCCACGGGGGCAAGGCTCTAGCCCTCGCCATAAGAAGATATGTGAGGATTAGGGTCTCACCCACAGATTTTCCCTTAGAAATATACCATTCAGAGTCTGGGAAGAGGGACTACGTGGATTCTCATGGAAGATGGGTTTCAGAGTCTAGGCTTAAGGATTTAGAACCCATCGAAGCCTCTGTGGAGGCTGTCTTTGACTATTTAGGCCAGAGAACAAACGTGAGGCTCGATATATCCTCCTCAATCCCCATGTCCGCGGGATTGGGATCGTCAGCATCGTTAGCAGCGGCCATCGTCAAGGGTGTATCCCACTACCTCGGACACGAGTTAGATAGGGGGGAATTGATCGAGATAGCCTCGGCTTCAGAGAGGGTTGTCCATGGAGACCCCTCCGGCGTAGATCTATCAACGGTTGTCAGCGGGGGTCTAGTCCTCTTCGAAGGCTCCTTTAAACGCGTTGTGAAAAACATTAGAGACGTTGACTTGCCCCTCGTCGTGGGGGATTCCTCGGAGAGGCGGTCAACGGGGGTGCTCGTGGGAAACGTAGGCGAGATAAGCAAAAAGTATGGGAAGATATTTTCCCACCTCGTTCAAACAAGTGATATGATCGTTGAGAGAGAACTCGAGGCGATCATAAACGGAGAATTGGAAACTCTGGGGGGATTGTTCAACGTGTCTCAAGGTTTGCTATACTCCATCGGGGTTTCAACGCCCAAGTTGGAGAGGATGGTCTCGAGGGCAATAGACCTAGGAGCCTTGGGCGCTAAGCTGACGGGTGCGGGCGGTGGAGGATGCATGATCGCTTTAACCCGGGCAGAAAATAGTTCAGCCGTTGTTAAAGCCTTGGAAGATTTGGGTGGGGAATCGTTTTTCGTCCAACCGGATAGTGTTGGAGTTAAATCCGAAGCACATTTCTAGGCTTTTAGCGGGTGTTGGGTGTGTCTAGGGGGTAGGGGTGTATCTCCAGATAGTGTCTCTGGTTTGTTGTCTGGGGTTGTTTCCGCAGTTATCTGGAGATATTTTCTTTTATTGCGGTCTCGCTATATGGAGTTTAAGGTGTTTTATGGCTCGGAGGGCGAGGCGTTTGAGGAGGGGCCTCATGATCGGTGATGTGGCCACCGAGATGGCGCGCACGACTGAGTCGCCCAAGGATAAGAATAGGGAAGCGCGACCTATAAAATCTGAGTGTGAAGTCTGCCTAGTTGAGCCATATACTTTTAATAAACAGATTGATACTGTGTAGGAATGGTTAAAGGTAGGCTATTCATACTACTGTTAGGGGTTGACCGTTATGGTCAAGGAAGCTGCCCTATTAACTAGGGAGGACCGTGAACTATTAGTCAAGACTAATAGACTACTGGAAGAGTTGCTCGAAACAATTGACATTCTGGAAGATAAAAAGACCATGCAAGCCCTCAGAGAAGCGGAGCGAGACGTTGAAGCAGGGCGAGTGAGACGCTACGATGAATTCATCGAGGAATTGAAGGGGTCTGATGAAATATAGACTTAATACAACATCTAGATTTGAGAGGGATTTTCGCAGATTTAGCCCCAAACTTAAGGGGAAAATAGACTCATCCATCAGACGGTTAGAGGACGAACCCTACTTGGGAAAGCCGCTTCGCGGCGAACTAAAGGGTCGACGCAGTTTAAGAATTGGGCGATATAGAATCATTTACATTATAGACGAAGACGAGAAAGCTATCATACTGCTAACCGTGGGACGTAGAGGAGCAGTATACAAACGTTCTCGTCAGCGCCTTGATTTAACGTGGAAAGGTGAAGAGAATCCCCAGATCATGTATTTTTCCCCATTTTAATCACCGCTAATTTGTCTAATCGATTTTTATTCGATTCATGAATTTGTATTTGGGGATGCGCCGTGAACATCAGCTTTGAGAAAGTATGCCAGAAACTATTTAGGCCCCCATTTCCATTTAGAGATGAAAGAAAAACCGTCTATGGAGAGGGTTGCAAAGGCCCTTAACCTAACACTCAGAGAAAAACTAGTGGGGGAGGAAACAGTATGGTATGTGGATGAAACCACGGTATCCCACGTCCTAGCGATCGCCAAGTGGTCGCTCCCGTATCTAACCCCCAAGTCAAAAAGGGCGATCAGCGCCGAGATGCTTCTCGACACCTTTAAACTTGGAAGATTTATAAGGATCACACCCCAAGAGGCGGAAAGGCTTTGGATGACAACCACAAATCAAAAATATAGATGGCTCAAAAGGCATAAACCTGAAATATTCGCTCCCGCTTACGGGGTAAGCGTTTAACTTTTTGTTGTAGATGTATTTATAATCCATTCTCCATTCTATTTTTAATATGTTACTGCAAAGTGAGAGATAGGGTGGGTGAGTTGGAGGGGGAATTAGAGTTGGAGGAGTTTCCGAGGATCTGATGGAAGAATTGAGGTCTTTCTTAACCTATTTGACACCATATCCTTTAGCAACTTCGTCTAGGTTTTCGGTTCTAAGGTCACTTAATGCTTTCAATAAACCTTTACTCCCCATACCTTTAGGGTAACGACGATCTTCTTCATCATACAACCATTTAACGATCTTGAATAAATCATAATAACGTATTGCTTCCCAATCATTTGTGCGTACAAGAAGAATTCTCTTTCCTGTTCGTGAGTCCACATCTTCACATATTTCCATTTATCTTTTCCCCTCAAACTAAATTAGACACAATTAGAATTTTGTAATCTGTATTCTCTCAAATGGAGCTTCTATGTTGACATTAACCCTAATGAGCAAAGGAACAAATCCGAAATCCTTTGCTCGGATAAGCATTTTTCTTTGATAACCTAGCAAACGAGCCCTGTTCGTTTTTACTTCAATCATAAAAAATTGATTATCCTTTTTACCAATAAAATCGAAACCGAATCCTGTAGACCTACCACCTACCCTTATGGTCTGTCCTGGTCTTGGCTGAAAATATTTTCCAGAGGGCGTATCGGCATCTCTTGACCACGCATCAAGGTAGTCTTTGAAAGCATTAAATTTCTCTCCTAGGAAATCTTTAAAATCCTTAACCTTCTGATATATTTCATCTCGATACTCTTCATAGGCTGGGTGTTTATAATAACCCAGTTCGATTCTACGACTCGTCTCTACAACCTCTACAGCTCTCCAAAAATCCAAAATTTCAAATCCCTTTAACTCTAGATACCTCTCTATAACTTTTTCGCCTATATCCCCAGTATACTTGGCAAATAGTTTTTGAAGGCTTAGATTGAGCCGTTTTTCAATATTTTTTCTTTTCATTAATTATATTTATAATAGGGTTAAATTTTTATTTTCTCTTTGAATCGGGTTAAAAGTTCTATGTCTTTCTCTAATTCCTTAGCCTTCAACACTCTATGTTTCAAAACCTTAAAATCTATTCAATACGATAAGTAAATCCATAGGGCGGAGAAAAGCAGTTGGAAGACGACATCTTAAGAAGAAAGTTAGAACACCTGAAAATCTGCTTGGAAAAGGATGTTCAAGCCAAAAACATATCGACAGGTTTCGAAGACATCCACCTCATTCATAAAGCCCTCCCAGAAATCGACTTCGATGAAATCTCCACCTCCACGAGGTTTCTTGACCACGGCTTCAAGGCACCCATCCTGATAGACGCGATGACCGGGGGCTTTGAGGAGGCAGGTAAAATAAACGCCGCGCTCGCCGAGGCCGCCGAGAGACTGGGCATAGGCGTCGTAGCGGGAAGCCAAAGAATAGCCCTAAAAAACGAGGGCGCCGTGGAGTCCTTCAGGGTTTTGAGGGAAAATGCCCCCACCGCCTTCGTGGCAGCCAACATAGGCTGTCAGCAGCTGAGGGGTGAAGATAAACTGGAGGTGGCCTTTAGATGCGTCGAGATGATCGATGCCGATGCACTTGCCATCCATTTAAATCCCCTCCAAGAGGTGCTTCAGCTCGAGGGTGAAACCCGCTTTGAGGGTTGCTTGAGGGATCTGGGGGAGGTGGCCAGGGCCATCTCGAAACCAGTCATCATCAAAGAAACCGGTGCTGGGATATCCGGGAGTATTGCTAGGTCGCTGAGAGACTCGGGGGTCCAAGCGATCAACGTCTCCGGCGCTGGTGGGACAAGCTGGGCCGCCATCGAGCACTATCGGAGTCTGAGCGCGGGTAGAAAGATGATGGCAGAAGCTGGGGAGTCCTTCAGGGACTGGGGAATCCCCACGGCTGTATGTGTCTTCGAGGCCTCAAGATGCGTCGACCTACCGATCGTAGCCTCGGGTGGTTTAAGAAGCGGCCTAGACATCGCCAAGTCAATGGCTCTGGGGGCGAGTTTGAGCGCCATGGCGGCTCCCCTCCTGCCCTCGGCTTCGGAGGGAATTGAGGCGGTTTTAGAGAAGCTCGAAAAAATGATTTATGAGTTGAGGGCTGCCATGTTTCTAACGGGGTCAAGGAACCTCGATGAGTTAAAGCTGGCTGAATACGTGGTCACGGGTAGACTCCTTCAATGGCTCAAGATGCTCGGCTTCAATCCGTGGGAGAAGAGTCCGAATGGATGAGAGTCTTAGACGCAAGCTGAACGATATAAGGAACGCCGTCGGAGAAGAACTACGCCGAATCAAAGAGGAAAATAGGTTTCCTCAAGACCTCTACGACGCGGCCTTCCACCTGCCACTAACTGGGGGGAAGCGCGTCAGACCCTTCTTAGCTATAAAGTCGGCTCAGATGTTCGGATCCGATGTGAGGGACGCTCTACCAGTAGCTATAGCCGTTGAGTTGCTTCATAACTTCACCCTCATACACGATGACATTATGGATAGAGATGAGTTTAGGAGGGGGGTTCCCACGACGCATGTGGTTTGGGGGGAACCTATAGCTTTGGCTGCCGGGGACGCTCTGTTCTCCATGATCTTTTCATACGTGGTGGAGGAGATGGGGAGGAGGCGCTTCGATCCCCCTATCATAGTCTCAGCCGTTGAGACCCTATCGAGGGGAGCCCAGACCATATGTGAGGGTCAAACGATGGACGTACTCGCCGAGAAATACATCTCCAAGGAATCTGAATACCTGAAGATGGTCTATAAGAAGACGGCTGCTCTATTCAAGGTCTCCTGTGTCCTAGGTGGCATCGTGGGCGGTGCTAGTGAAAAGGACCGCAAACACTTGGACGAGTTTGGGAGGAACATAGGCGTCGCCTTTCAGATCGTGGACGATGTGCTCGGCATCGTGGGCGACCCCAAGGTCACGGGTAAGCCCGTGGGCAACGACTTGAGGCTGGGGAAGAAAACCCTCATAGTTATACACGCCTTGGAAAAGGGATCGGGGAGAGATAGGAGGGAAATATCATCCATCTTCGGGAACGAAGAGGCCCCGCCTGAGAGGCTGGGGGAGGTGATCGATCTACTCATTCGCTTAGGCTCAGTAGATCACGCGAGAGAGACTGCTAGAAAATACATGGATAGAGCGATCGACTCCCTGCTTATGTTGCCCGATAACGAGCATAGAGGCGACATCGAGTCGCTCGCCCGATTCATATGCTCAAGGGAAAGGTGAACCCCCGCCTTCTAGACTTTGTACGTGGAATGAGGCCTCGATGACTTATCTTCAAAAGAACCTAGAGCCGAGAAGATGGCCGTGTACTTCTCCCTGCCCATGTCCACCCATATATTCGCTCACACGTTCGCCTCAAAAATCTTTACGAAAAAAATCTTTAGTAAACTGATAGAATCAAGTCAGACTGCTTCGTCAGGAGAGTGGGGAGAAAACCCCAACTGTTTGATTTTGGGGCTCTAGGGCTTCGATACCATGATGTCCCCGAACTTTACACGCTTCAAAGTTTCTTATCGTCTACGATTTTAACTTCTGCGTCTTAATTCTCGATTTCAACGGGTATCCTAACGTTTACCGCAATGATAAACCGCTCATAATGGCATACGTCGCTGTCCCACCGAAATCCCAAGGGAATTTTAAGGGGAAGCCGCCTAAACCTTAATAACATTGTTGAAACAATTCGTTATGGTCAGTGGATGGATCTTTGGTGGTGAACCTTCTATATAGAGAGTATGCTAGCCTGATTGTTGGGTCGCTGAAGGCTAGGCTCGGCGAAGGCTTGGTCTCAGCTGTGCTCTTCGGGAGCGTAGCTAGAGGGGAGGCTGATGAGGGCAGCGATGTAGACCTGCTGGTTGTTTTAGAAGGCTTCGAGGGGTCCTTTGGGGATAGGTTTCGGATCTTCCAAGAGATTGAGGGGGAGCTCCTAGAATCTGAGCCTCGAAGGAGGTTGAGGAAGCAGGGATTGGGTACCTTGATCAGCCCCATCCCCATCACACCAGAGGAGGTTGAAAGGCACCCACCGATCCTGTTAGACATCCTCACCGATGGGGTAATCCTCTATGATAGGGGCGGCTTCATGAGGCAGCACCTCGCCGAGCTCAAGAGGAGGCTTAAGGCTCTGAAGGCGAGGAAGGTTCGGCTGCCGGACGGTAGATGGTACTGGGACCTCAAACCAGACTATAGGCTTGGGGAGGTGGTAGAGATATGAGGAGCATAGATATGGCCCTCGACCATATAGGGAGAGCCTCCAGAACACTGTGGGAGGCGAGGGAAGCCTTCAAGGAAGGAGACTATCCCCTCACCATCCGAAGAGCCCAGGAGGCTGTGGAGCTCTCCTTGAAGGCTGCACTAAGATTCCTCGCGGTAGAGTATCCCCGGGAGCACGATGTTCGAGACATCCTCTTGGAGGTTGCCAACACCCGTCAGCTCCCAGAGTGGTTCACAGCCGAGGTGGAGTTTATGGCGGCCGTCTCCAGCGACCTAGCGAGGAAGCGGGGCCCCGCCTTCTATGGAGATGAGATGACTCTAAGGCCGCCCTCATCCCTCTTCAACCGAGCCGACGCCTCGACCGCCTTAAAGGACGCGGAGAGGGTCCACGAATACTGTAACAGGCTGATCAAGGCCTAACTATGTATCTACCTTCCCCACCACCTTAAAAGAGCGTTCACACACGAGAACACGTTGAGCTTAGGCGCTAAAGGATGATCGGAAAAACATAAATCTACTCATGCTATACTAGAGTGATCTACTAGATAGATGGGATCCCCGTCTTTGTTATATTTATTTGTCCGTGAAATACGGGCTACGGTGTCTTTTATCCTTATTTTGGTTCCATCTTCAACGAAATATTCGTTCCACTCCTCTGAAAGTGTGTCATATCCTGAGTCTGGAGCCGCTATAGAAGATTTAAGTTCTTCGGGAGGGTGTGGTTTAGTTGAAGGTTCGCCTTTGAGATTTTTGGGGACGTTGTAGGCCACGGTGATGTGGAAAGGTGAACCTCAGCCTTCCAGGGTTTATGCGTGGAATGAGGCCTCGATGATTTATCTTCCAAAGAACCTAGGTCAGAATCGAAAATCCATCCATTCTTCATTTATTTAACATGGCGTTGAATTATCTTCTGAAAGAGTTATGGGTAATAACAGCCTATCTTTGCGCCGACTCATCAAAGCCTTATCACTGCAAAACGCCGTTAAATACGGGGGTAGGGCCCGGAAAGAGCCCGTTGTAGGCAAGCTTGTGTCCCAAAGACCCGAGCTCAAGCAGAAAGTTGGTGAGATTGTCTCCCTCGTCGAAGAGGTCGTAGAAGAGGTTAACGCACTTACCCCTGAAGCACAGATTTCCCTCCTACAGAGCTTCCCCGAAGTCTTGCCCAGAGAGAAACCAGAGGTGAAGGAGAAGGTTTTGACACCCCTCCCCAATGCACGGCGGGGAGGGGTGGTTACGCGTTTCTCGCCGAATCCGGACTTCGTCCTCCATCTGGGCTCTGCGAGGGCGGCCATCTTATCCCATGACTATGCGAGAATGTATGATGGAAGGTTCATCTTGAGGTTTGAGGACACTGATCCTAGGATTAAGAGGCCCGTTAAACAGTATTATGAATTAATTAGGCAGGATCTGATGTGGTTAGGCTGTTCTTGGGATGAGGAACACATTCAGAGCCAGAGGCTGGAAACCTACTACCAAGTTGCCAGAGGACTCTTGGATAAAAACGCGGCCTATGTCTGCACCTGTGAAGCAGACGTCTTCAAGAGCCGCCTTCTACGAGGGGAGCCTTGTCCCGATAGAAACCTCCCAGCCTCGGAACAGCTTCGACGCCTCGAGATGATGCTCAATGGCGGATTTGAGGAAGGAGAAGCCGTGTTTAGGGTCAAGACCGATTTAAACCATCCGAATCCCGCCCTTAGGGACTGGCCGGCCTTGAGGATAATTGATACCGTGAGGTTTCCCCACCCCCTCACGGGAAGCGAATACCGTGTCTGGCCCCTTTATAATTTCTCCTGCGCCATCGACGACCACCTCATGGGCGTAACCCACGTTATAAGGGGGGTTGAGCACGAGGTCAACGAGTTGAGACAGAGACAGCTCTTCAGCCTCATGGGCTGGGTTTTTCCCACAGCCATCCACCATGGTAGGCTCTCGGTGCCCGGTGGGGTCTTGAGCAAATCGGGGATGCTGAAAGGCCTCCTGGAGGGTCTCTACTCAGGCCTCAACGACCCGCGTCTCGCGACCCTAATGTCCCTAAAGAGGAGGGGCTTCCAACCCGAGGCGATTAGAAGGGTCGTCCACGAGGTGGGCATTCGACCATCACCGGCCATCATTGAGTGGAGCAACCTTGAGGCCTACAATCGGAAGATCGTGGACGCCTCCGCGCACAGGAGGTTTGTGGTTTTGGAGCCCTTCAAGATGAGGATCGAGGGCGTCTCGGAGCCCTTGAGCATAGAGATTCGCCTACACCCAGATCACAGGGAAATGGGGGTTCGAGGGTTCACCTTCACCCCCCATGAGGGTTTTATAGAGATCTATGTGGAGAAAAGGGACGTAGAATTTTTCCGAGGCTCGAGTATGATCCGGCTTTTGGGTTTAGCAAACATAGGGCTTGACGAGGTTCAGAGACACGAGGGTAGAGCACACCTGATCGACTACGCGGTTTCCACCGCTTTGGAGGCCAAGGCTCCCATCATCCATTGGGTTCCAGTTCAGGATCACGTAGAAGTGAAGATTTTATGGTCTGATGGAATGTGGCGTCGAGGACTCGGCGAAGAGGGTCTCTTGGATGAAAAAGTGGACAACATAATTCAGATGGAGAGGGTGGGCTACGCCCGGGTAGAGGCGACGAATGAATCCCAAGTCTCCCTTGTTTTCACTCATCCGTGACCTTTCACGAAAGACGATGAAGGGTATTTGAAGCCGCGATATATGGTCCCTCATGAATCTTGCGTCTTTTTACTTGGTTCTTCTTTGATTTTAGGATTCTCCTCTCTAGTTTAGCGTCATCGGGGTAACAGGGCTTGTCTCTTAGAACCCCAGGTGCTTCAGGAGGTAAGGTAAGAGGATGAATAAAAGAACCACCATTACAACTATCACTAAGATTTCCCTAAATCCTAAGAGGACAACGACTAATCTCCCAAACGTCATGGTGTCGGCTCACTTAACTAAAAACTAGGACTCTGAACACTTAAATCTTCAAACCCACGTATCCCTGTTTTACGTTCGCGATTACCCTTCTGTGGTAGCATCATTCCTACAAAAGATTTAAAAGACGATGTCAAATGAGGGATAGACACCGGTAATCGCGGTGAATTCGAGTTGGAGGAACTCAAAGCTCTCTCTTGGAGATGAACCCCATGGAGAGGCGTCTCACGAATGAGTTTAGAAAGTATGTAGGATCCCTCGGCGTGGAGCTCATCGGCATTTGTCACGTCGATAGCCTGAGGGGCGCCCCCCAGGGTAAGAGGCCCAGCGACATCCTCGAGAGCGCCGAATCGATCGTCGTCTTGGGACTTAGCTTCCTAGACGATATGGTTGAGAAGGCCAGAAGCCGCATCTGGTCCTTCCATTACATAAGGGTCAACGGGGAGCTTGATTCGGCGGCCCTCAAGGCGGCTCGATTCCTCCATGGAAGGGGTTACAGCGTTGTTCATATACCATCGTCCGTGCCCTTCGACACCGAGGCCCTGATAGGCGATTTCTCCCATAAACACGCCGCCGTCGCGGCGGGCCTCGGGGAGATCGGCAGGAACAACCTTCTCCTAACCCCACGGTATGGACCGAGAATAGGGGTAACCTCCCTGATAACCAGCTCCCCCTTGACCCCCACGGAGAGGAGATTTGAGGGGCCCCTCTGCATTGAGGGATGCGAAGCCTGTATTAATGCGTGTCCAGTGGACGCCCTGACCGGGAACAGGTACGATCGATGGAGGGGGGCCGAACATAGGAAAGATCGGTGTTGGGCGCGTTTGGTGCAACTTTGGAGCCGAGATCGCGTGTATGGGGTGGATAGGCTCTGCGGCCTCTGTATAAAGAGCTGTCCGGTGGGTCGAGAGACGCGCTAGTAGGCATTATTGCCTCCAACTCTTCAGGAGGTATGCGGAAGCCTAATTGAACAGCGCCTCTCCATCTCATTCATCTCTCGTTGTTGTTCCGTCGTGATTTCTCATCTATCCTGTAATGAACACCTATCCCAAACGCAGCGCGTAAACGTTAAGAATCAAACCAGACCTCAGATAGCCTTAACCGAAGTCTCACTCCCACATATGTCACACTTTATGGTGAGCATGCGCCTCTTCCTAATGAGGCGGGTGTCTGGACCCTTGCAGGTGGGACAGATGACGTACTTGTTTACGAACTTGCTCACGACCGCCTTCAAGGTTCGCTCGTCTATCCTGGCTTGGATGATGAGCCTCGGCTCATCATAGGTCACGGGGGCCGCCAACTCCCTGCCTAAGAAGGAAATCATTATCTTCACCGGCCTGCCTAATGCCTCGGCGATCTTCTTGAAGTTGAGGAGTATGGTCCTCCTCCTCTCGAATATCACGTCGGGGTTCGGCACCGTGAATCTTTCACTCGTCTCGGGTTTCTCGGGGAGCTTCTCCATGAGCTCATCGAGCATCGAGAGATACCTTTGCTCATCCATCGCCCTTCACACCACACCTTAATAGGGTGAGGGAGATAAAACCTTTTCAGCGATGGTTCCCGATGCTTTTTGAGGAGTGGGGGCCTTGACCGTTGGATTGATCTGCGGCAGCGGATTCGAGGAACTCATGACGAGGGGGAAGAGAGATAGCATCAAGACGCCCTATGGAGACGTGGACATAAAGACCGGGAGAATAAGCAGGATAAAAGTCGTCTTCATCCCCAGACACGGGTTTAGACATGAGAAACCGCCGCAATGGGTGAACTATAGAGGCAACGTCTACGCGTTGAGGAAGCAGGGGGTGGAGAAGGTCGTGGCCACGGGCGCAGTGGGCTCTCTAAACGCCCTTTACAAGCCAGGTGATCTCGTGCTCATAGATCAGTTCATCGACCTCACGAAGAGGAGGCCCAGCACCTTCTACGAGGATGAGGCCGTGCACGTCGACGCCACAGATCCATACTGCCCCATCCTCAGGGAGGCTTTACTCTCCAGCGGGAGGAGGCTGGGCCTCCGCGTCTGGGACCACGGCACCTACGTCTGCACAGAGGGACCCCGCTTCGAAACTAGGGCTGAGATCAAGTTTTTCGATGTGATAGGAGGCGACGTGGTGGGCATGACGAATCTGCCCGAGGTGGTCTTGGCGAGAGAGCTGGGGCTCTGTTATGCAACTATAGCCGTGGTTACCAACTGGGCGGCTGGCATCCAAGAGAGGGTCTCCATGGAGGAGGTCTACGCCCTCATGGATAGAAGGAGGGGTGATGTAAAGGCCTTGCTGAGAGAGGCACTCCCCAAAATTGATGAGGCGCCCAGGTGCCCTGAGTGTCGCGCCATAGACGCAAAGGCCTCGGAGTTGATGAGGAAGCTGGAGGGCAGATCTCCCAGCGGCTGAGCACCTCATATGGTCAATTACCCCTGGTTTTAGGGAAACTATTAAAGGGAGAAGCCCGAAGATTTTAGATATGTCAAGGTTGGGGAAGCTACATGAAGAGCATGGTTAAACACCCGGAGCTGGCTGGGGAAGGTAGGCTGTTAGTTGACTGGGCCGAGGCCCACATGCCGGCGATTAGGGAGATCACGCGGGAATACGAGGCCAAGAGGCCCCTCGAGGGCCTCACGGTCAGCGCCTGTTTGCACGTAACCAAGGAGACGGGTGTGCTCGCCAAGGCCCTCAAGGCTTTGGGCGCAGAGGTAGCCCTAGCGGCCTCGAATCCCCTGACAACTCAAGACGGTGTTGCAGCCCACCTGTCTGAGGTGGGTGTGAACGTCTTCGCCTGGAGGGGTGAAACCACCGAGGAATACTTCAGCTGCATATCTCGCATCCTAGATTTTGAGCCGAGCGTCGTGATTGACGACGGGGGTGACGCCCACATATATGTTCACGAGGAGAGGCCCAAACTCATCGAGGGAATCGTTGGAGGAACCGAGGAGACCACCACAGGCGTCACACGTCTAAGAGCCCTGAGCAAGGCTGGACAACTGGGTTACCCGGTGATAGCCGTGAACGACGCGGAGACCAAGAGGATCCTCGACAACACCTATGGAACCGGGCAGAGCACCATTGACGGTATCATGAGGGCCACATCGATCCTCATCGCGGGTAAAACCTTGGTGGTGTGCGGCTTCGGAAGGGTGGGCAGAGGCATCGCCCTGAGGGCTCGAGGCATGGGCGCAAACGTGGTGGTGACAGAGGTCAACCCCCTCACGGCCTTAGAGGCCCACGTGGAGGGCTTCAGGGTCATGCCCCTGGGGGAGGCGGCCGGGGTGGGTGACATCTTCGTCACGGCGACGGGCCAAGTCGACGTCATCAGGGGCGAACACCTCGAGGCGATGAAAAGCGGGGCGATCCTGGCGAATAGCGGACACTTCAACGTGGAGGTCTCCCTCAAAGACCTGGAGGAATTGAGCGTGGGAAAGAGGAGGGTGAGGGAAAACGTGGAGGAGTATGCGCTAAGGGACGGAAGAAAATTGTATTTGCTAGCTGAGGGGAGGCTGGTGAACCTCGCCGCCGCCGAGGGCCATCCGCCCGAGGTGATGATGTGCTCCTTCGCAAACCAGCTTCTATCCGTCCTCCACCTCGTCGATGAGGGCAGAGGGATGAAGCCAGATGTTTATAAAGTCCCCGAGGAGATCGATGGGAGAGTGGCCGAATTCACGCTCAGGGGCTGGGAGATAGAGATCGACAGCCTCACCGAGAAGCAGATCAAGTATGCGGAAACCTGGAGGGTTGAGTAAAAACCCTTAACGGCTTCAACTAAGGGCTAAGCGGTATGTTGGCTTTTTAAAATCCTATACCAAGACTAACCTTTAGAAAACCCAAAGGTAAATCACCTTTGGAAGAAAAACCACATATGCCCCAACCTATGGTGCAACGCATGCACCGCACACATTCCTAAGGATCATTCGCCTATCACTAGTTTTCTCAGCTTCTTCCCCGGTCTATGCGATGCGTATCCACACTCCTTACACTCCAACTTTATGATCATCTTCTTTGTGGTTTTCGCCGTCTTCTTCTGCTGGGGGAACTTTTGACCACCGTATCCCTTCTTATCCCACTCGTGGTGGACGCTGCCCCACCTCAGGGCGCTCTGCTTACCCTTCTTATAAGACTTGACGGCGTGCTTCGTGTGCTTCTTGCACCGGGGACAGTAGATCCTGATTTCTTTAGGGACGATCATCCTTCACTATGAGTTGGATTGGGAGCTTATATATTTATCACGTCTCCAAGCGTCTCACGTGGGCTGCGATGAAGCCTCCGAAATCCTCATGTCCAGCCGTTTTTTGATCCCTGTGGAATGGACGCGCCCCCTATTCTTATCGTTGTCTCAGGGATGACCGTCTATGTGGCGCTCTCCTATGAGGCAGCCCCATTATTCATCGCGCTTGCGTCGAGATTAAAAACGAGTCGTGATAAGTCGCTGTGAAGAAACATCGTTTACTTCTCGATCTCAACCTTTTTAATCAATCCCTCCTTGGCGAGGGTTTCGAAGTCCTCGTCTCGGATGGAGGCCACGTCCCCGGGTTCGAAGGGTCCATATTCTTTTCCGTCCACGCCCACGAAGGCTGGTATTCTCTCCAGAGCCACGAAGAGCTTCTCCTCCACCCGCCTCTCCTCCCTCTCCCTTAGGTATTTCGTCAAGGCGTCGTAGACGAGGGCCTCCCTCTCCGTCATGTTCTCGCTCCTCCTCCCCCTCAGGGAATCTCTGAGGATCTTCTCCACCCTCAAGTCATCGATGCACCTTATAACCTGCTTTATGATCTCGGCTTCCCTCTGAAGGGCCTCCCTCGTTATAGGGGTCAATTCCTTGCCCATCAGCGCTTCGCCCCTTCTAAGGAGCTTTTCCACCTCCTTTCTGAGGTTCAACTCCAGCTTTTGGAGCGCCTCCCCCTCCAGTTCCCTCCTCAAGACCTCGATTAATCCCTCAATCCCTTTATTGGACATCGGCGACGCCTCTCCCCATTAAGAAGGCGGCTACATAGGTTGGCACGGTGACCGCCTCGTTACCATATGAGCCGAACTCTCTATCCTTCATAAATATTTTGGGGGAGTATTTGACGTGTATGTCTACTTCCCCCTCAGGAAGCCCCACCGCGTCTATGAAGGGGTTGAAGGACTCGATATCAGCGACGGGCTTCTTGACCAAACCGGTCTTCCCGTGGAGGCTCACAGGGGCCCGTATTAACCTATGAGTGTCTGTTGTGACAACAGGGTCTATCCCCACCATTCCCTGCCTTATCACGTAGGCCTCCATCTTCCTCCTAACCTCCGCGGGGGTCTCGCCCATTAAGGCGGCGAGCGATCTTCTGAAGTCCCCGCCTCCCTCCAAACCTAAGCGCTTAAGCGAGGATGCGAAGGTCTCTTTTTCCCTCTCCGAGAGATCCATCAAAAACCCCTCGTCCGCTCCCTCCATGATCGCTGAGATCAGCTTCGCGGTCCTCTTCCTCTCATCATCCTCATACCTCATGTTATAACCGGTGAGTCTGATGTAGTCCGTGATCTCTATTCTCTCTTCTGGCCCCAGCTTTTTGGCCTCCTCCCCGTAGACGTGGACGTGATAGCCCCTACTGCCAGAAAAATAGACTTCGACGTCACTCTCCCTAAATCCGAGGTCTCCCTCTAGGATGTCGATCAGCCTCATCGTCTCCTTCTTCGCTAGCTCTAAGTCTCTCTCGTCTAACCAGTCCACCCGCCTCAGGTTGCCACCGCATCGCTCGCAGTTCCCCTCCCTCTTCTCGTAGTGTTCCCCACACCCGTTACATAGATAGAAGACCGTTGGTCTTAAGCCCTTCTCCTGTAGGTGGTCCGCGTCGATGTCAAAGATGAGGTCCGAGGCCATCCACTCCTTCTCGTGCATCTCTCTCTCGGGGAAGAGGTAGTAGGCTGAGGAGTGGTAGAAATCCCTAGGCGCGTTTTGAACCAAGAATTCAGCTAGTTTATCCTCGTCCTCAACGGCTAGGTGTCTAATCAACGCGTCTTCTATGAAGGTGATGTATCCAAACTCTCTCCTGTTGAGTTGCCTTATTCTCCTCGTTATTTCCTCCTTATTCATGAAATAATACTCTTTGTAGAGTTGTTTGAGAAATACCTTTGATTTTATATTTATTTTGTTCCACCAGACTCGTCCCTAGGTCAAAAAATACTAGGGTGGCTCATCAATAAATAAACTTATTATGCCTTGACGTAAAAAGTTTAACTCTCCTAAGAGTCAACATTCACTTCTTCCTCTTTCTCCTCAAGTAGTGCATGGGGTGCTTTATCCTACGGCAACCTTCACCGGGCATACAAAGGTTGAAAGTCCTCATCTTGGAACAAGAGGGGATCTTATACTTCTTCCTCCCACCCCTCATACCCGTGATATGCTCAACCTGATACCTCGTTTTCTGCGGGCTGAAGTCTGGGGCCCCGCTGAAAACCCGGACGATCTCATCAACGCCATACCCGACGTTGGAGAGAAACGTCACCAGGCTGAACCTAGCCATGTGTGAGAGATCTCCTCCCCGCACCGCGACATCGTAGACGTGTCTTATGCACGGCGGGAGATCACTAAGATCTATCTTCTCCCCCCAATCCCTATCCTCGACAAGGACTTCTTCGTATCTCTTGAGACCCCTAAAAAACTCTATCAGCTTTTCCGAGTAGTTGAGGAATAAATCGGGTATTGCCCCCTCCTCGCCCATCTTCATCAGGATTCGCCGTTTAACATACTCGGCTATGATCCTACACGCCCTTCTATGGTCGAGATACACCCATCCATCCTTCACGTAGCTATTGGAGAGCTTCCACCGCCCACCCCCAAATCTGCTGGAAACGCTGAGGTAGTCCATGAGCTGTAGGAGGTATTTGCCCTCGTCCTCCAAGTAGTTCAGCCTTAGGTTGAAGGTGGATCTTCCGATGTGGACGACATTGCCCGCCTCCTCAACTCTAAGGTGGCTGAGAGCCTTTTTGCTCTCCCTATCGGCGAAGACCCTCTGTATCGCGCCGTTCCCCGTGGCCTTTACGATGGCGAAGGCGAGGGGATAAAAAAGCGTTTCATACTCCTTGGTCCACTCCTCCCCCCTCGCCCTCCTCACCTCCTTCCTAGGCCCCTCGATCTCCGTCTTCAGCCGGTTGAAGGTATACTCCACTACGTGGTTTAGCTCTTCCCTCACAAACTCCTCCAGTGAGGGGGCGTTCAGTCGGATGTATTCCCTAGCCTCCTCCGTGAAGGGATACTTTGTCGTCCAAGTGGGGTTGACCCTTTCGCTCACGCTCGCTCCTTCCATTGTTTAGCTCTAAAATCTTTAAGGCGCCTAAACATGGTTGCTTCCGTTAATCTTCTATCCTCGGGGCGAGGTAGAAGTCAAATTTCTGCCTCTCGGGGAACTCGAAGCTGAGCTTCAAGGGTAGATCGGTGCCATAGCTGAAGGTGACCACCCCGGCGACCTTCTCCAGCTCCTTCACGATGCTAGACATCAACTCCACGTTGTAGGTGGCGACGGACTTCTCCTTCAGCTCCGTCTCCAAGATGTCGATGTCGTGGAAGCTAAAGGTCACCGCCGCCTCAACGCCCTCGTCGCTCTCCCCCCTTAGCTGTAGGCTGTCCTCGGAGGTGGCCACCCTGACCTTCTCGCTGACTAGCTTAACGTCGTCGAGGGCCTCCTTCACCGCCGAGGTGGTCATCTTGATGCGGGAGGTGAACTCCACCTTGGGCAGTTTCAGCGGCGCTCGGTCCACCGTGTCGAGGAGGGGCACGAGGAACTCCTTCACATAGTTGCCTATCACTCGAACCCTCAGCTTTCCCTCCTTCTCCTCGTAGACCATCTCCATCTTATCCCCCTTCTTAGCCTTTTTGATGAAGCTCAGGGGCTTCTCGAGGAGGATGCACGCCACCGTCTCACCTTCAGACTCATACTCCGTGAAGTTCTCCTTGGAGACCTCGAAGTCTATCATGGACACGTGGGCGGGGTCCATGCCCCTGAACCAAAGCCTATCCTCCAGCACGTGTAGACACACCTCATCGGTTATCTTTGAGATGGCCGAGAAAAAGCTGATCCATTCGGCTATTTTATCCGTCGCGATCTTGAACATCCGCTAGACCCCAACACATAAACACGTTATGTGATTTAAGGATGAATTCCTTCCGTCTCCAGCGAAAGGAAGACATACCATAATAGATACCCCCAGATAAAAATAAGACTATTCACAGTCGGTTCTCAGGGGTTTTAAGAGCTTTATCGGAAGCGGTTGCTTCGCTACTTTATCCTTCCCTTGAACCTCGGCATCCTGTCGAGCAGACCCAGAATTCCATGGGGTAGGAAAAGCACGAGCGTGAGTATCACGACTCCGAAGACGACGAGATATATAAAGGGCGATATAGCAGAGTACGTGTACGTAATTGAGTTTGGCCAGGTCAGGGGCCAAGGCAAAAGAGCAGAAATCATGGAGGTTTTGAGCGAACAGCGGCCTCGTGGATAACCATCGAAAGACTCCATGAATGAAAAACCAGGGGAGATGAAAACCATCAGAGGATTTCTCAACCCTATAGGTTATTTTTAGCTATGTGTATAACCGCCACGTATATCCACACTTTTTACACCTGAAGAATTGAGTTGAGCTCTCATCGCCCCCCCTCGTTTGCGCCGTCCAGCAGTAGGCCACATTGTAGCTACATCTAGGACACGTTATTCTCGTAGTGGGCATCTTCCTCATCTTTTTCTCGTCTTCCCCTATCACCGTGACCTTTTGCCCAACCCTGTAGGCCTCCTGTGTAAAGGTCTCCGAGACCTCCTCCTCGTAGCCACACTTGGGGCATAGACGGAAGATCTTACCCTCCTTATCTTGATATTTTAGGGCCGTGTTGCAATTGGGGCAAAATTTAAGTTTCAGCAACACCCTCCACCGCTTTGGCTATCTCCTCGTTTATATCCTCCAAGTATTTTTTAAGTATTTCTATGTTCTCCTTAATAACTTTTACGGGTTCCTTCACGTCAAGGAAAACGTCCATGACGATTTCCTTCTTGAGGGGATGGGGCGCCTTGAACCCCGCGCCCTTAACCCTCTTGTCCTTTAAGAGGATTTCTTGGAGTAGGTTGCCAAGGGTGTAGTCTTCTCCCACTATCTTAAACCTAAACCTTCCCTTTTTCACGGATAATATTTGCAGATCCATTCCACACCCCTAAGCAATCTTCGAGTATAAGCTCGAGATCTTCCTATTCTCTTCCACCCCACACCTCGAGCACTTGAGCACTAACCGAGGCCTCCTCCTCGCTACCACCATCTCACCCCCACAGTCATTGCATCGAGCTTTGACCACACCATAGCGGCTCCCATCTATCGAAAGGTGGAGGATCCTATTCTTCCTGCTAACGACCCTGGCGAAAATTATGTCTCCAACCCTATACTGTTTCCCCCCCCTCCTCAAGACTCCCGAGGGGTAAACGATGCCCATCACCGGTGTTTTGAGGAGCTTCCCATTCAAGACCCCTATGTTTACGGTGCCGTAAACGCCTGATAGATTCATCAATACTCCCGCCACCTCATCACCCTCTTTTACGGCGTTCACCCTCACCCGCCCCGACACCTTAACCTCTCGCCTCTCGGGGTCTGTTTTAGCTATACCCAATAGTTTCCCCCTTATGAAGCCGTCTCCACCCGCGTAGGTACCGTCTCCGGGGACGTATTCCTCTATCACCGCGATCTTCTTCCCGGGGTACACAAAGTCTTTTATTTCCTCCTCCATGTTCTCTCCTCCTCTGTTTTTTTGGGGGGTTCGGGGATAAAGGAGCTTGTTTTTTCCGTTGTCCTACCAAACCAAGATGTTTATATTTGTCTCATCCTAAATAAATGGGTTTTACCGATTCCTCCTATGATGAAAAACGTCCACGACGATTTCCCTCTTGAGGCGAGGAATTCGCTATTATATGTTAGTCTTCATCCACCTAGGGCGCTTTCCCCAATCTCGGTTGATATATCTCGATTTCTTCGAGTTTCTTTGAAATTCTCATCGAGGCGGAAAACATTGACTTTCTCCTCTTAGCTTTCTCAACGAAGTCCAAGAGCTCTCCACAATCGTGGCTGGTTAACCTTAACCTAGCAGGGATAGACCTCCTCGAACCTTTTCTCCCCCCTCGCGATCAAAAACTGCTCGTAGGAGAGCATGGGCGCCTCGTATCTTTCTATTTCGTCGATGGATATTCTTGGACAGAGCGTCTGGAAGAAACAATCTATCCAACCGTAATATCTGAGTTTTTCGGGTTCGACCTCCCTCATCGCCAATTCAATTACTGTTTTACCCATCCCCCTCAATTCTTCAGTCATACGTGAAAACTGCCTCAGGTTTCTCTGCCCCTCTTTTATCCCCAAAATCACGCCAAACGTTTCCGCCCCGTTTGCCTCGTCGATTTTCGCGGCTATAAGCCTAAGCTTCTTCCTCGCCATGGTGGAGACGTCCACCAATGCGTCCCTATAGGGATCCGCCACCCAGGTCTCCGTCCCTGTCCAAAGGGCAACCCCCAGCCCGTGGAAGACGCCCCCACCCACCACGAGGAAACCGTCTACGCCGCTTGCGATGTTCTTGGCGGCTGAAACATCGCAGCCCAAAATCTGCCCGGGCTGGAGGCCCTTGGAAATCGGTAGACCCACCATAACCCGCCTGTGGTTCGCCTCCAGCGTCTTCCTCAGCCGTCGGAGCAGGCCGAGATATTGGGTTGAAGCGGCGAGACCCAGAGTTCGCCCCTCGGTGAGCGCCAAAATCTCCGATAGTAGCGATTCCTCGAAGTTGACCTCATCGTATACGTCCAAGAAAACAAGGTTTTCACCCTTCCCCTGCCCCGGGAGAGGTGTGTGCCCTAGGTGTATGACTAGGTCCACCCCAAGGTATCCAGCGTCTACGCATGCTAGGTCACAAGCCCCGAAGCAACTTTCACCGTGGAGGATGGTGGTGGCACCGGTTTCTGACTGGATCAGGGGTAGGCACCTGCTTAGAGCGGTTTTTATTCCGTTCGGTGCTTGGATGAGTATCCTCTTGGCGCCTCTCTTCCTTATTTCCTCGTTTATCCTATCCGTGGGGATCTCGATGGGCACATTCACACCGTTTGTAGATACCGCGTTTGGTGTATATAAGCCTGCCTAGTTTTATTTAACGTGGGTTCCATAGACAAATTTTTTGCCGTAACTCGGTTAGTATTGATCACAAAACTTTTTCCTTGGGGAATACCTTGATTCCCTCATTCGTTATGTAGTAGGGGTGGGGCTGTGTGTCGTGTGCGACCCCTCTCATCTTCTCGATCTGAATAGCCTTGACGAGTTGGTCACCCTTCCTGATCGTTTGAAGGAGGATCACACCCTGAGCCAGATATTCCTCAACCTGTGGCTCCCTCTCCAAGAGCGCCGCCCTACTCTCTGAGGTTACAATGCATGTACATCCCGTTTCGAGTAAGGCTTTGAAGAGATGGGCGATGTTGCGACGCCTCTTAGAGACTTCGGGCACCTGAATTATCAGGGATGTTATGGGATCAACGACTACCCGCTCTGCCTTCAGGCCATCTACCTGGGTTTTTATCATCTCCGTGGCGCTCTCGATGGAGAATTCGGGCATCTCAACTCCGTACACGGTTTTCTTGAACTCTTGGGGGGAGAGATAGATGACGGGGGAAAAGTCGATTAGGCTCAGCTTACCCTGTTTCTCTAGGTCTTCGAGGTTCCAGCCGAATCTCAACATGTTCTCCCTGATGTGAACCGGGTCCTCATCGAAGGTCACGAAGACGCCGGGCTCGTCGTATTTCCTTGCGCCCTCAACCAGAAACTGGGTTGAGAAAATCGTTTTTCCGCTGCCCGGACCTCCGCAGACGAGGGTGCACCTTCCCTTGGGTAGTCCCCCCTCTATCAACTCGTCTAATCCACTTATTCCCGTAGGAACCCTCTCCATGAGTATACCCCCTCAAATAATTCATTAAACGCGTGCTTATAGGATTTTCCAGCCGCCTTGGTTGACGCGGTCAGTCACACTCACCCCTGAGTTAAGCGAATTCGCGTTAAACATGGTTTTAGTTTTTTGGAGGCTGGATGCAGCCATTGAAATTTTTCATCCATCACCGTCAATGGGTGCGGTATTTTTTAGCCGGAGCCTTCGCCTAAACATCTTCAAGCCCCCCCAACCGTGCCGAGGACAGCTAAATGAAGGGATTCTCCAAGCCTATCCCCTCACAGGTTATCACAATCGATCCGTCGGGCTCCTCCTCCACCTCGAAGGTCGACCCAGCTATCTGCCTCGCCAATTCAATCGCCGTCCTCGTGTGCAGGGTTAGCTTGCTCACCCTCAGACGTGACATACCGCTGGCGATTGAGAACCAGATGATGAGGTTGTCAGCCGTGTGTATGTCAACCGTAGCACCCGTCTTAAGCTGTGAAACGAGCTGCTCAGCCGCCTCTCTCCCCACGACCTCCGAGGGCTTTCCCGGGGCTCCCAGGCTGTCCGACTCGATGAGGCACCCGGTTGAGGTCTCAGCCCAGAGGACCACGACGCTTCCAGGGGAGAAAGGGGTTCGAGGCCCAGTGTCGCACACGGGCCTAATGTCTACTTCCCCGAGGCCCGCCTTCCTCAACACGTCTTCAGCAGACTTGGCCTGCCTCTCCGCCACGTGGGCGGGCAACCTGCCACAGAGGGAAACCCCCCTTATTATTTTTATCTCCCCCTTTTCTCCGAGGCTCAGCGGCTTGAGCCTCTTCAACGGCTCAATGGAAACCCTCACCAACCCGCCCCCCCGGGGATAGAAACCCTCCCTTAAAACCTCTATTCTACCCCTGAAGCCCATCCTCCCGAGGATCGGCCAGATGACGTGTTTCAGGGCTATGACGGGGACAGCCCACCTCACCGAGGTGCCCCCGCGAAGCTCTACGGAGACTTCTCCCGGGGCGAAGGCGGCGGGAGGTGCCAAGCATTGGAGCAGGAGGCCTATGCTCCCAGCGGTTCCGACGTCTATCTTGTAGTCCCCACTCTTAGCCTCCTTGGGATAAAACTCGATCTCCCTGGAGCCCAGAGTTAGCCCCCTCACCTCGGCGTCTGTGAGAGAGGCAACCGATCTCACCGCGCCTATGTGCTGAGCCTTCAAACCCGGCCTTGGGCGCTTGGCCCTTATATCGCGTATCTTGACGGGCTTCCCCATCGCCGCGCTATAAGCCACGGCCATTCTCAGGAGTTGCCCCCCGCCCTCCAGCATGCTTCCATCGACAACCGTTATCAAAGTGATCTACCCTTCTCGTAATCATACAAACTTTCGTCGAAGAGAAGTCACGTATCCAAAATTTAGATTATAACCCCAAGGGTTAATGTGTCAATAAGATTAAAAAATGACGATGCGTTTAAGCAAGAGACCCAGCAAATCCAAATGCCGTCAAAAACTCATAACCCTATGAGTAAAACTTAGAGGGTAGTTGTAAGAGCTGAGTTCATCGTCTGAGGTGGGAGATCAACCTGTGGCCATGTTCCAGATCCAAAGTCAAGGTAGACTTAACTAGGCTTAACATAAAGGCGTAGATAAGTCTAAAAACATCGATTTCAACCAGAGAAACCTTGACCTCAGCGTGTTCGAACAATCTTCTTTTTGCCGGCGATGAGCCAATACTCGACTTCAACCCCGGGCTCCAGCCTAACCCTAAGGTCTTCATCTTTGGGGGGCGTCGTTTCAAAAACCTCGTAGGTTTCAGAGTCCATTAGCTGAACCATGTCCGAGACGGTGATGACTTGGGCTCTCCTCTTGTTCACCAAGGGGCTCTCGATCATGGAGTCCGCGGGGCTCACGATGCTCCTCTTCACATCGTCGAATATCCCTATGGCGACAACCCTCGCCTTCGCCGACCCATGCTTGCCGGGCTTGGATTTCTCAATCGAAACCACCCTGCAGGGTTCTCCCTCGATCATTATCACTGAATTGGTTTTCAGGGCACCGATCTCCACCTGTTTGCTCATGCGAATCGCCCTAATGCCTGAATAAACTAGGAGAAATTACGGTATTAAATCTTTGTTGGGCACCATCTAATCGCGCGATATGAGCCCACCACATTAATTTTCCTCTTCCTAAGCGTCTCGAGTTCCCCATCGACAAGGCTTATGTGGATCATCCAGATGGTTTTCTTGGCGCACGCCGATGACTCTAACACATCTACACCTAGGCTATGTTTGGTGTACCCAACATAGTTTTAGGGTAGTTTTAGGGGAAGGTTCGACTTCGGAAGGATAAGCATGGAATCTATAATCCCAGACCTGGAGTGAGGAATAACGCTAAGAACAAACATCGGTCCTGTAAGCCGAGGATGGAGACATTCAAGAGTTGACTTTATTGAAATAGGAGTATCACCCTAAATAGGTAATTTTTAAGGGCGCCACACATTTTTTGAGAGGGGATCGTGATGAGGGCCGCAGGCATCATCGCATTGAGGGGGAACGAAGAGGCCGCTGAGCTGGCTAGGGCGATAGCTGAGATGCTGATCGACGCCGACTTCGAGGTAACCGTATACCCAAAGATAAGTGGCATACCCTCAGAGGCGCTGATAAAATCGAGGGAATCTGAGGTTTCGGGTGACTTCGTCGTTACCATAGGCGGCGATGGAACCATACTTCGAGCATTACAGTCAGTGAGACCCTATGACACACCCGTTCTCGGTATAGGGATCGGCCTGAAAAACTTCTTGGCTTCTGTGGACAAGAAAAACTACATAAGAGCGATTCAAAACGCCATCGATAAAAAATACCTCATAAAAAGGGAGATGCGCCTCGACGTGTATGCTAAAGGTGTACGTCACCCCCCGGTGTTAAACGAGGTGTATTTTACGTCCACGCTACCTGGGAAAACCATCGAGGTCCATGTCGAGGTCGATCGCTCCGAAAGGAGGATGGACCTATGGACCAGTGTGGCAGATGGGGTGATCGTGGCGACGCCGACCGGGAGCACCGCCTACTCCCTGTCGGCTGGGGGGCCAATGGTAGACGTCTCTCTCCACTCGATCACGATCACACCGATTAGCCCCTTGATCTTCAGGCCCTCTATCGTTCTACCGGCTAGCGATGAGGTTGTTCTCTGGGCTGGTGAAAGGAAGGGTGAGGCCCTCATCATTTTGGATGGGCAGATAAGGGAGGGGATCGGTAGAGGGGAAGAGGTGCGCATCAGAAAATCCGATGAAGATGCGTGCTTCATCACTTTTAAGGATGAAGAGTTGAGACACATTAGAACGGCTCTCCGGATGAGGCCATGAGGAGAAAAGAGAAGAACTACGTGGTGGATGTAGCGGGATTAACCCTCCATATTCGAGGTGGATCTTTATACACTACACCCCAGATTATAGGGGAAGTGCGTGAGAGCCTCAGGGAGGCCCTCATTAGATCCAGGGTGGAGGGGAGGGCGATAATCATCCGCGAGGCCGAACCCAAGTATGTCAAGAGGGCTCTCGCAGAGGCTGACAAAATGGGCGACCGCAGGGTACTCTCCGAGGCCGACGTCAGTCTTCTAGCCTTGTTCTTAGAGATGTGTGATCAGGGGGAGGGGCCCGTTCTACTAACGGATGACTACGCCCTCCAGAACATCGCCTCATCCCTCGGTCTAGAGGTTCAAACCATAGTGGGGAGAAAGATTCGAGAGATAATCATCTGGAAGGTCTATTGCCCCCTCTGCAACAAAAGTTTCAGCCCCGACTTTAGGGGGGATAGATGCCCCGAGTGCTTGACGCCACTCACCAGGAAGGCGATTTCGAAGCGTTGATGGAACGAGAGGCTGAAGTATAATTAGTCCTCCACCTAAGTTAGGGATTTTTAATAAACCCATAGTTAGAAAGATAAAACCGTTGGGGGCTATCTTAGGTTTGGTGGCATGGACAATGCGATATTCCGGAATATCAGATAGGAAGGACTTCAACGTCGTCGAGAACATCAAGGAGTTTGTTGAGAGGAACTCTGATGGGAGGTCGGGTGGCATCCTCTTCTTCGTAGGCATCACGAGGGAGGATTCCTATAGCGGGAAAAGAGTCGTAAAATTGGAGATCGAGACCCATAGAGAGTTGGCCGATCGAGAATTGAGGAAGATATCAAAGGAGTTCAAAGACAAGTTTGGGTTGAATGATGCTTGCATCATCCATGGGGAGGGTGAGTTCAGCCCAGGCGAAGTCCTCGTGCTCGTAGCCCTGGCAGCCCGCGGTAGGAAAGACCTTTTCCCTGCGATGGAGAGAATCATCGAAGCCTATAAGTCTAGACCCCCCATCTTCAAAAAGGAGATCTATTCCGACGGGACCGGTGAGTGGATACGAGGATAGCATGACGAACAGATGAAGAGAAGGGCCTTGGAGGTCCCATAGGTGGAGACCCAAAAATCTTAAGCGCCTAGGCTATCCAATTCTCTTTGCAGGATTATCGCGTTGTTTTGGCCCTTCATTAGGAGGTCGGGTATCGTCTCGGAAGTCACGTAGCTAGCCTCTAAGGCGAGTTTCTTCGCCTGAGAACACGCCTTCAAAACGATGTGGGGCAATAATTCTCTGGTTGGATAAGCGATCTCCAGACCTATCTTCATCGCCTTATTCACGGCCTCTAAAAGTTCCTCCTCGTATCTCTCCAGGTTGACGACCAAGAGATCAGCGGGGATGAACATATCGGCCTCAAGGTCATAGGCACTTTTAAATTTCAGTTTGGCCTTTATCGGCCTTCTTCCCAGCTTCCCCAAGATGTTGGCTAGACTCGAAGAGATCACGTCGCCCCTCGAAGCCACCAACGTATCCCTCGTAACATAGACGGATCCAGATATGATCTTAGTCGGAATCCTCGCCGCTGAGAAAAGGCTGATTATGGGCCCCGGCGGGAATCCCGTGTTACCCTCCCTAATGATGATGTCCGAGGTGGCCGTGTCGCCAGCTGAGGCGGGGAGGTCGACCTCTAGCCTGCTTACCTCCAGGGCTAGTTTGAAGGGATTTTCGTTTGAAAAGATGAAGATGTTGGGTCCTGTCAGCTGATCCTTGACCTTCTCGTACGCCTTGGGGTTAGCCTCCTCTAGAGCTGCTCCGAAGATCGTGTTTTTACCACCCTTGACAATGTATCCGAACTCGTCTTGCCTCCTCCTGATCTCGTTGAGTAGGCTGGCGCTCGCCTTGTATAGATCGGCTATGAAGAAGGTGTTATTTTCCTTAATCAGCTCCTCGAACTCCTCCCTCATCCTCATTTTCTTGTCCGCTATCTTCCTCCTCGTCTCCATCGCGAACGCCTCAGATCACCTTGACGGGTTTTCCCATGGACAACTTGATGTACACGTTTTTCGTCTTCGCCTTCTCCTCCATGCTTCGGTCAACCGTGGATATTACGGCCAAGGCGTTTTCAGCCAGGTCCTCGCTCGGCGTGCTCTCTGTCCCTATGCTACAGGATGCCTCTGGCCGATTCCTCAGGTATATCCTGACGGAGTTTTTCAGGGCGTTTATCCTACCCTTCAAATCGGTTGTGGGGGTGATGACCTGCGGCATCTTCCCCTTAGGGCCGAGGGCGAAGCCGAAAACCTTTCCTATGCTACCCATCAGCGGAGGTTCGGCCAAGAAGAAGTCATACCTCTTAGAGATTTTCTTTATCTCCTTCCGGTTTCCGGCCAAGGCGTCCAGCTCCCTTCTCGATATGACTCTATCAGCGCCCACTTCAGCGGCCCTCTCAGCCGTCTCGCCTTCTGCGAAGACGCAGACCATCCCTTCTTTCTTCGTTTTCTTGGGTAAGCGTATGATCTCGAGAACCCTGTTCTCAGGCTTACCTAGATCTAGGCCCTCCGTGGTGACGATCAACTCAACGGACTGCTCGAAGCTTCTTTTCCCCCCCTTTTCCTTCGCCTCTCCGATGGCCTTAGTAAGTTGCTCCTTTGTTAGGTTGATCATTTCGATGTATGCCCCTGTGCACCTAGTATCTTCTCGTCGTATTCACCCTGTCGGATGAGCTCGAGAACCTCCTCGGGTAGTGTTCCATCGATCTTCACCCCCATGCTCCTACAGGTCCCCACGACCTGCTTTACCACGTTCTTCAGAGACCTCAACTTCAACTTTTGGTTGACGATTTGAGCGATCTTCAAGACTCGGTCGAAGGCGATGTCTCCAACAAAGTCTTGCCCAGGCAACTGAGACCCCTTCTCAAGCTTGGCCTCCTTGGCGATCAACGCCGAGGTGGTTGGGATGCCCACTTCCACCTCGAATTCCTTGGTGTCAATGTCCACCACCACTTTTACGGGAACCTTCATGCCAGCGAAGTCTCTCGTAACCTCGTTTATCTTGTTAACTATGGCCAAGACGTTCACCCCGAGGGGTCCGAGCATGGGTCCCAAGGGTGGTCCAGCCGTTGCGGAGCCGCCAGTCACCAGCACTTCTACCGTCTGTTTTACAGCCATCCCTAATTCACCCCGACATGGTCTTCTTCTTCGTCTTCTTCAGCATGTCAACGGAGATCGTGACGGGCAGGGTGAAGGAGGCGTCTAAGAACTCGATCACCACCTCCTTCTTATCCTTCTCAGCCCTAATCACCCGGGCCTTCATGTCTCTGAAGGGACCCGAGATGGCCTCCACCTCGTCGCCCGGTTGGAACTCCACGACCTTCTCCTCGACGGTGACCAAGCGCTCAATTTCGTCGCGGCTTATGGTGCCATAGATCACCCTCTTCACGTGTCGGATTCCGCTCAGGGCCATGTTGACGTCTCCGATGTTGTCGGCCTCAACGATGATGGTGCCGTTTGTACCCGGGGGGAGCAAAAAGGACTTTATCGGTATGCCTTGAGACTCGATGCGTAGGCGTGCCACTAAGATGACGTTCTCCTCTTGGCCAGCGGTTGCCTTGACCGCGTAAAACTTCGAGGCTTTTTCTTTGCTGAAGATGGTTCACCTCTATCTTGCTAGGAATAGATACGACATGAAGAGCTTAATTATGAAGGAGATGGCCCCCAACAATCCTATGCCGATAACGGTGAGCTTTGCGAAGAGCCAAAACTCACTAAATGTGGGCTTCTTTGCCAGCCTTAACACTCTAACATAGCGCTTGAAACCCTCGCTGCTCACCATCTATACCACTCACTTAACTAAAAGGGGTTTATATCCCTAATAAACTATTCTCTTCTTTGAATCTAGAGATTTCGCTCCCTATAAGCATTCCTAAATGAACCAAGGGATCGAGAACCCAATGGTGAAATGAACATCTAAAAAGTGATCCTAGAGCCTTACTCCAACATCGAAAACATTAGGAGGGAATCGCTGAAAGGATGATCAAACCTAAGCCCGTTGCCACCGGCATCGCTAAGTTGTCATCAACCGGGGTTCTCAGAGACTCCACAAACATGCCGATGGCGGAGCCCAAAAGGGCTAAAGTTGGTTGAACGAAGAGCGAAGAGGCCAATGAGGCCGAGATGAACCCTCCTATAGAGCCCTCTAAATACTTGGAGGGATTGTAGGGGACGCGGTGTTTACCCATCGATCTGCCAACGATGTAGACCATTGGATCCCCCAGCGTAAAGATGGCTATGGTTGCGTAGGATACGGGCTCGGGGAATAGGCTTAGGCTGAGGAAGATGCCACACGCGTAGTATATGGGTGCTGTCAGGAAACCCTCGGCTTCGCCTCGTCTCGCGGCAGCTAGGGTAATCTTGTTTAAGATGGGGAGGTCTCGGCCGCGCATTCTGAGGTATTCAGAGGCGCAGTAGGCCGCGGTGACCGCCACTATCAAGAGGAGAACCCACGCTCTCCCACCATACATGCTCATCCAAACAGTGGTTATTCCACCCCCGTGTATCAGGCTTCTAACCACGTCGTTCCTCCCCAATTTTTCGGTCATTTCCTTCCAACCATTCGAGTAGATGATAAATAAAAGATGTTTTTCAAATCGATACCCGTATTAGATGAACATTCGTCTTTGTGGACGACAAACCCATGTCGGTTAAAGCTTATTTGGAGGGTTTTCGTTGAGTGGTGTGGAGTCATGGTTTAAAGCCCGGAGAAATCCTGATGAGAATCCTCGTGGTAACCTCCCTCAGGGATCCAGCTGGCGTAAACATACATCGGAGACTAACAGAGTTATATGGCTTTGAGCAGACTTCTAAAAACCCCGAGGGGCTTCCCCTATACGAGTTGGAGAACCTCTCACTCACCTCCACGAATCGCTCCATCATTATGGCCTCCCACGTTGAGAGTTGGCTTAAGGTCGACCTCATCGTTTATGCGAGTAGACACTCGAGCGTCGCCGGAAAACCCTGCCTGACCATACACACACCCGGAAACCTGACCGATAAGGTGGAGATGGGTGGGAGGCCGAGGGAAGTTTGCATTGCACCAGCGGTCGCGATGAAGACGACCCTAATCGAGCTGTATG
The DNA here is from genome assembly GCA_046757245.1 of Candidatus Geothermarchaeales archaeon. Classification (GTDB taxonomy): domain Archaea; phylum Thermoproteota; class Nitrososphaeria; order Geothermarchaeales; family JAUWBL01; genus JBHHXX01. The sequence goes on along the minus strand of JBHHXX010000001.1, from coordinate 35,704 downwards.
AGGCCGCAAAAGACAAGAATCTGCTTGAGAGATACGATGTCTGTCTCGAGTGCACCCACCACGGCGACTACCTTAAGGGTACCCCTTGCTTCTTCATCGAGATCGGCAGCGGGAGGGAGGAGTGGATGGACTCAAAGGCCGCGGAGGCCCTCGCGGAGGCCGTAGTCCTCACCTCCAAAAGGATAGAGACCGCTCTAAGGGCGGGTTTCAGGGTTGCTTTAGGCGTGGGGGGGCCCCACTACAACGCAAGGCTGACTTCGGTTATGCTCGAGACGGATGTGGCAGTGGGCCACATTATCCCCAAGTATGCCCTCTCGGAAATCGATGGGAAGATGATGGCCCGGGTTGTGGAGAGGACGCTCCCAAGGCCAGAGTTCGCCCTCCTCGATTGGAAGGGCCTCGCGAGGGAGAAGAGGCGAATCGTCTCGATCCTCGATGAGATGGGTCTCGATTGGAAGAAAATAAGGGATGTGAAGAGGGGTGAAGATTAATGAGGAGGGGTTTTGACATAAAATGGGTGTCAAAGAGATGAAGCTGGAAAACATGGTCGCCATTGTGACCGGGTCGAGCAGGGGCATAGGTAGGGCAATAGCCTTGGCTTTCGCGAGGGAGGGAGCTGACCTCGTGGTAAACGACCTCGACCTCGAGGGCGCTGAGAAAGTAGCTAGCGAGGTTGAGGCTCTAGGCCGACGCGCTCTCGCTGTGAAGGCCGACGTCTCTAGGAGCGATGAAGTCAGCCACTTGGTTAAGAGCGCTTTGGCTGAGTTTGAGAAGATCGACGTTCTCGTTAACAACGCGGGCATCCTCTTGGCTGCTCCCTTGGAGGAGATCTCCGAGGAGTATTGGGACAGGGTTCTGGACGTCAACTTAAAGGGAACCTTCCTCTGCAGTCAAGCCGTCGGGAGGGAAATGATCAAGAGGAGGAAGGGCAGCATAATCAACATCGGCTCCATCGCCGGATGTATGTCATATTCCATGGCCGGCTCCTATGGCCCCAGCAAGGCTGCCGTCATCAATCTCACGAAGCAGTTAGCCATGGAGTGGGCTAAATACAACATCAGAGTTAACGCCATCAACCCGGGTTTGATAAGGACACCCTTCACCGAGCCCATATACACGGATGAGGAAGTATTGCGGAAGAGAATCCAAATGATACCTCTAGGTCGCATAGGAACGCCTGAGGATGTGGCTGAGGTCGCCGTTTTTCTGGCCTCTGAAGATTCCAGCTATGTAACGGGTCAGACGATAATGGTGGATGGCGGGTTAGCGGAGTCCATGTTTCTACGCATTCCTCGGGGCAGAGGCCATCGACCACCCCCTTAATTAGCTAGCTCCACCCTATCATTTAGGGTTTCCCACAGAAGTGAAACACCATGGGATGCGGGAAATGGCCTCCCATCTATGATGAAGCCTACACGCCCAAGCCGGATCAGAGGTATTGGTTCCCAGACAGGGAGACGATGAAGCCCGAGGAGAGGGAGAAGATCATCCTGAGAAAGCTGAGGGCCCAAATGAGATACGCCTATGATAACGCCCCGTTTTACCATAGGAGGTGGGAGGATGCGGGCATACACCCCGACGACATAGCCACTCTACGGGATTTCCGAAGGGTCCCATTCGTTTATAAGCAGGATATCAGGGAGGATCAAGCCAAAAACCCCCCGTTCGGCTCCTACCTCTGCATTCCAAACGAAAAAATATTTACCATACACGGAACATCCGGGACAACCGGAAAGCCCACGGCCTTTGCCCTAAGCGAAGGAGACGTAAAGAGAATCGCGAACGCCCACGCCAGGGTTATGTGGGGCTTCGGCCTAAGGCCCTCAGACAAGGTCATGATAACATCTGTCTTCAGCCTCTATCTCGGAAGCTGGGGAGCACTATGGGGTGTCAGGCGCCTAGGCGCCGCGGCCTTCCCGTTTGGAGCGGGCGCTCCCGGTATGACCAGAATGGCCGTCCGTTGGGCCGCTGAGGTCAAGCCCACGGCGCTCTACGGGACGCCCTCCTACGCCCTCTACCTCGCCGAGGTTGCGAGGGAGATGGGTGTGGACCCGAGGGTCGACTTCAACTTTCGCATCATGTTCTTCTCGGGGGAGCCGGGCGCAGGAGTTCCCTCGGTCAAGAGGAGGATAGAGGAGACGTTTGACTGTCGATGCGTCGACACGGGTTCAACCGCCGAGATGACTCCGTGGATGACGAACGGTGAGTGTGAACATAGAACCGGTATGCACCTGTGGCAGGATATAGTCTACACTGAGGTCGTCGACCCGGACACCGGTGAGGTCGTTGATTACGGGGAGGAGGGTGTACCCGTCTACACGCATCTGGAGAGGGACTCCCAGCCCATGATAAGGTTCTTCTCGGGTGACCTGACCAAGTGGACGGATGAGCCCTGCGAGTGTGGGAGAACCTACCCTCGTTTGCCCAATGGGGTATATGGTAGAGTCGATGACATGTTCATCGTTAGGGGGGAAAACATTTACCCAAGCGCCGTTCAAGAGGCCTTGGAGAGGACGGAGGGATATGGCGGCGAGTTCAGAGTCGTAATCACGAGGGAGAGGGAGATGGACGTGATGACGGTTCAGGCTGAGTACAGCGAGGAGGTGGGTGAGAAGGCGCGGGTTGACCCAACGATCCTCGAGAGAGTTAGGGACGCGATGGAGGAGAACATAAAGACCCTATGCGGCGTCAGGGGTGTGGTTGACCTTGTGCCCTATCACACCTTCGAGAGAACCGAGTTCAAGGCCAGGAGGGTCGCGGATAAACGAGACCTATATGAGGAGTTGAGGCGCTTAGCAGAGCGTGAAGTATGAAAAAAGATTTGTGGTTCTTAAGGCAACACCTTCTCCAATTCTTCCGCCACGCTTCGAAGCCCGAGTTCCACGAGTTTTTGCTTAGTGGGTATCCCTCTCTCAACATCCCACCCCCTCTCCTCATAGTATTCATCCAGCATCTTCTCAATCAGATGGGGCTCTAGCGGCTCATAGTCCTTGTCGTGTCCTGACACGTAGATGGAATCCCTATACATCCTCTCGGCAAACACGTCGTTCTTCCTCGTGGCTTCGCCTCCCGCCTCTCGCATATTGAAGGCCTTCTGTAGGTTCCAAATCCTCTCTCCGGCCCTCAAGAGCTCGCTTGGACTCATTTCTATCCCGGTGGCGGCAGAGTATAGATCGCTACAGACTTCTAGGCCATAGACCCTGGCGATGGGAGGCCTCGTGCACACGCCAAGCGACCAGATGGCGGTATTGAAGTCTTCGACCCATTTCGTAAGCCTCGGAACGCTTTCCCCCAAACTCGTGGGGGGACAGATTCTATCTATAGCGTCCTCGGGAAACCCAGCCATCTCGCAAAACCTTATGATGGATTCACGTTCTCTAGGCATCAAGTCGAGCGACATCGCCCTGTTGCCGTGGCCGCCTATGATGCTCGTGACGGCGCCGAAGACGTCGGTACACAACCTCACCCTTGGCTCAAAGTAGGGGATGGCTATCCCCTTCACGTGAATAGCATACCTCTCAGAGCCCTTGCCGATGATTTTGCTGGCCGCACCCACATCCTCGGCCAAAACGCCTCCAATCCCCTCCCTAAGAACGATTTTCTCCAGTAGTTTCTGAATCGTCTCCATGTCACCCCACTCCAACTCTAAACCATCGGCGTCTACCTTATCTATGATGCCCCGCTTGTACAACTCGATGGCGAAGGCTATGGTGGCCGAGCATGAGAAGACATCCACACCATACCTGTTGCACAGCTCGAAGAACTTCACCGAGTCGTCGAAGCTCTCCAAGGCGAGTTGCTGTCCATGGATGACGCTGAGACCAGCCGAGTCGCTCGCGGGGAAGGCTAGGTTATCGTATCTGCCACCTTTCACCTCCACCCAGACCTTCTCGGAGATCGGGCAGTTGAGGCAGGCGAGGCTTCCCCCCTTGATTCTCTTGAGATAAGTCTCAGGGTCAAAAATCTTGGCGCCGAGGCTGGGGTCCTCCTGAGAATTCTTTCGCGGCGCGTGGCCGACGCCAGGCTTCATCCCAAACCACATGTCATAGGATATGAGGGTGCCGAGGGAATTCCAAACCTCGCGACCGGTGTGTTTCACAATCTTGTCAAAGAGTTTAGATGTCAACTCCATGAATTTCTCGGGGTCAGCCACGCCCAACCCCTTGGTCCCCTTCACCGCCACGGCCTTAAGGTTCTTAGAGCCCATCACGGCGCCGAGACCGGTTCTAGAGAAGTGGAACATCCTGTTGACGAGGATGTTGGCGAACTTGACCAGATTCTCCCCAGCGGGACCTATGCAGGCCACGTAATAATCGTCCCCGAGCTCATCCCAGAGGGCGTTGGTGGCATCCACTATGTGCCTCCCCCATAAATGCCCCGCCTCCCGAATGTTCACTTCGTCGTCGAAGACCTCTAGGTATACTGGTCTCTCCGCTCTCCCCCGGATGACCAGGCTGTCGTAGCCCGCCCACTTGAGCATAGGCCCCAACATCCCGCCCACACTCGAGCCGTAGAGACCCGTCGCGGGGGATTTGGCTGAGGCCTCCGTCTTTGGCGTGGAGGGAGCCCCGGTGCCCGAGAGGACGCCCGCGCTGAACACCAAGACGTTTTCTTGGGAGAGCGGTTTCGTGCCCGTTTCGACGAGATCGTAGATCAGCTTAGCGTTGAACCCGGTCATGCCTATGTACGTGGTGGCGAAATCTTTTTCTAGAGGCTTCCTTCTTGTGGATCCCTTGGTTAGGTCGACGTAGAGAATTTGGCCAGCGTAGCCGAGGCCGGGATTGATCCCTTTCAATGCATCTCCCCCTCTATACGCCTTTGAGGGCATCGTAGAAACACGCGTCCACGCAGGTTAGAACCTCACACTCGGCGCACTCGGGTGAAAATGATATCCTGAACCTCTCCTTCCTGTCAATGCGCCTGATCTTTATCCTCGATCTGAGGGGGTTGAATCTCCCGGTGTGGTGGAAGGAGCACCTGACCTGGCAGTGGAGGCAGCCTGTGCAGTTTTCATTGTCTATTTTAACCCCCCTAAACGCCATTTTAAGAACCCACAGTTCTGTCTACGAACTTCGATATATAAGGGTTCTTGAAGGCTTAATTCGGCATGATTGACTAAGTTAATTGGGCTCTAACACTGTGGTTAAAGGAGAGGCTCGCATGTTCGATAGATCAGCCTTGGAAAGAATTAGAAAAGAGGAGGGGGAGTGGGAGGGAGGCGTCGTAAAAAGATGGATTGAAGAAAAGAAGGCGCCGGAGAAGGAGAAATACGAAACTATATCAGGCATCCCCGTCAAGCGCCTCTACACCCCCGCGGATGTAGCTGAATTAAACTATTCCAGAGACCTCGGCTTCCCAGGCGTATATCCCTTCACGCGCGGAATATACCCGACGATGTATCGGGGTAGACCCTGGACCATACGCATGGTCTCAGGGTATGGATCCGCCGAGGACGCCAATGAGAGATTCAAGTTTCTCCTGAGACACGGCGAAACCGGGCTAAACCTCGCCCTCGACTCCCCCACCATATACGGCTACGACTCTGACGACCCAAAGGTGAGGGGTGAAGTCGGTCAGGGTGGAGCTCCGGTTTCGTCACTGGCCGACCTAGAGGTCATCTTTAGGGACATACCCATCGACGAGATAACCACGTCGTTGATCACCCACTTCTTGGGGATGCCCACCTTCGCCATGTTCGTCGCGTTGGTCGAGAAGCGAGGCATACCCCTGGCAAAGGTCGGTGGGACAACGCAGAACGACCCCCTCTGGCTCTTCCACGTCGGGAATCCACCAATCCCCCTCAAACCGTCGATAAAGCTCTCCGTCGACCTCTTAGAGTGGTCCGTGAACAACATGCCCAAGTGGTATGCGATAAACGTCTGCGGGTATCACATAAGGGAGGCTGGGGCCACAGCGGTTCAAGAAGCCGCATTCACCCTGGCCGATGCCACAGCGTATATAGACGAGGCTTTGGCGCGGGGATTGAGCATCGACCAGTTTGCGCCAAACATCTCTTTCTTCCTCAACTGTCACAACAACTTCTTCGAGGAGATAGCCAAGTTTCGAGCCATGAGGAAGGTGTGGGCCCGCCTCCTTAAGGAAAAGTATGGGGCGAGGGATCCGCGGTCCATGTTATTTAAGTTCCATACTCAGACGGCTGGCTGCGCCCTCACCGCTCAGGAGGCTGAGAACAACATCGTTCGGACCACGATCCACGCGTTGGCGGCGGTGCTTGGGGGTACGCAGTCGCTGCACACCGATTCCTATGACGAGGCGCTCTGCCTACCGACTGAGAGGGCGGCGAAAATCGCCCTTAGGACCCAGCAGATCATCCAGCTCGAGTCGGGTATTCCAGATACCATAGACCCCCTGGGGGGCTCCTATTACGTGGAGTGGCTTACCCGTGAGGTGGAAAACAAGATATGGGAATACTTGGACCGGGTGGAGGATATGGGTGGGGTCGTCGAGGCCACCGAGAAGCAGTTTTTCCGACGAGAGATCACGGAAAGTGCCTATAAATATCAGTTGGGAGTCGAGAATGCGGAGATCCCCGTGGTGGGTGTAAACGTCTTCCGTGGGAGGAAGCCAAAGATGAAGTTGCTAAGAGTGACGCGAGAAGCCGAGGAGAAGCAGATCGAGAGACTCCGAGAAGTGAGGGAGAGGCGGGAAAAGCGGAGGGTTGAGGAGGCCTTAAATCAGTTAAGCAAAGCGGCCAAGAGGAGACAGAATTTAACGCCATTTGCCATTGAAGCCGCAAAGGTATATGCCACCAACGGGGAGATATATGGGGTGTTTAGAGAGGCTTACGCTGAGGAGAGAGCTCCGACGTATTTTTAAGGCGATATATACTTAGCTTAATAGCTCAAAACTTTAACCCATTATTTGAAGTCTTTGATGGGCGAATGAATTCATGGTTTTCCCTCAGAGAAAGATTTTGCTTACAGATGCCTCGATCTAGAGAGTCTGGCTCCAACATTCACGCCTTTTCCGAAGGAATAGTTATTCATTTCTCTCCGTTATACGCTTAAATTTGGAATTTTTCGAAGATTGTACTAATTTCCTTCGATAATTGTACCAGGCGCCTTATATCTTAGATAATTCTTAAACACTTCAAGGTGAAACGGAGGATAAGGTGAAGGTGAAGAGGTCCCAAACCTTCGTGATCGCTGTATCAATCATCGTTGTCATAGTTGCTGCTGGGATTTACCTTCTAACGTTGCCAAGTGCACCGACGCCAACCCCGACACCAACGGCACCAACAGGCAGTTTCAAACTCGAGGTCAGCGAGGACCTCATCAGCGCCCGTAGGCTCAAGGAAGAGGGGAGCTATACGATCGAAATCACGGTCACGTCGTTAGAGGGGTTTAGCGCTCCCGTGCATTTCACGGTCGAGCGTTGTCCAGAGGAGGCGGTAACGTGGGAGTTCGATCCCCCATCGGTCACGCCGCCCCCGGGGGGAACAGCCACATGTACGTTAACTTTAACGCGAGTGCCGGGTGCCAGCGCCAAAGCGTGCTGTGCCTCGATGACGATCGTTGCGAAGTGCGATTCGCTGTCCGAGGACCACGCCGTCGTTATCTCGTGAGGGACATTGTTAACTCTGAGAACGCGTCAGTCAGAGAGAGGAGTAAGAGGCGAATAGTTCGCTTAGATCTTACTGCCTAGGGTTCTATGCAAACACGTATATATTTTTCAATGATTGTACCGAATCGCTTATCTTTTTGAATTCTAATTTGTTTTTCGATGAAAATGAGACGTAAGAATCATTTTACACTGTATATCGCCATCGCTATGATACCATTGATCACATTGATGTGTGCCACACCGATGCTGACACTCGCCACTCCCGTGACGGTGGAGGACGCAGCCGCGAAAGCCGAGGAAGCAAAGAGACTAGCCGAGGAAGCGAAGAGATTGGCGGAGGAGGCAAAGAAATTAGCGGATGAGGTGGCTTCAACGGTGAAGGAAGCGGATGCTACAGCTAAGACAGCGGTGGCCGACGCCAGGGCGGCCATGGAGGCCATCGAAGAGGCGAAAGGCGCGGGAACCATGAGTAATGTGGCCATCGTCATCGCCATCATAGCTGTTATCATATCCATCATAGCCGTGAGGAGGCGCCCAAAGGTTAGGCCGATCCTTTAGAATCTGCGCTCCTCATCTTTTTGTTTAAGTGCCACATCAATTGACGATGAGAGACGTTGTGGTCATGACTCTTTGCGAATGACGGCGTTCATCAGCGATAATGGAGGCGCTGATATATCTACCTGAAAATCTATATCTCCCACATGTCTAGATATCTGTCCACGACTTTGTCTAGGAAGCTCTCTCGGAACGTTAGCAGTGTCTCAATGATTTCCTTTCTTCCATCGAGGGTGTACTTGCACCCATTAGACTTTACGATGCCGTAGCTCTCCAGCCTCTTTAGGTACCATGACATGGTTGAGGGCGAGAGTTTCAGATGATTGGAGAGCTCTGTGTTTCGAGCCCACCCATGGTTTAACAAGTAAAAGATTATTGCCCTAGGGATTTTTTGGCGCGTGATGCCCAAGACCTCTTTGTTAATGCCTTCTAATCCCACAGGGTAGAACCGCAGGAACTTGCCGTCCCTCTCGTAGTCGATGAGTTCGTTTTCTTTGAGGAAGTTTATATGATACTGGAGGGTCCCTGTTGCGATGCCGATCTTCCTCTGAATCTCTCTGAAGTGTAGCCCGGGGAATAGGTTGATGAGCTTGTAGATCTTCCTCCGGGGACATAAACAGTTTAACCTCTTCTTTGGACACAAGCAGTCTAGATTGCCCGCGTTGAACGATGGTTTTAAGCCAAGTCTAATCAATTTTCCACCTATCTCTTTATCAGTATCCCTAGGGAGAACATGGATAGGATTAAGAGGTTTATTATGTGATCCAGGGGAGCTTTACAGCTCGGTAGGTAGTTCTGAAGGAAAAGCGTAAGGTACGCATACATAACGTATCCGAATTGCAATGTATATAGATAGTTGATACTCTCTTTTATGAGCATGATGAAAAAGGCGCCCGATAAGAAAAGTAGCCTACTTCTACCATCCCTCTTATACGAGATAGCCGCTACGACGAACAAGCAAACAGCTAGCATAATCGTGAGGACATGCAATATTTGATCGATGTTGTATGTCAAGTAGCTCTCCATCACCAGTTTGGTATCTCTCATAAATACGTTGTCGTTTAAAATAAAAAACTTTTTCGATAATTGTACTAAATTAAAAGGTCAACCATGTTTATCCAGCTCTTTGAGCTCACTCCACGGGGTATGGAACCCATATCATGGGTTGTGCCACAAACCAGATGCCCACGATGGTGAGCACATATATCCACACCACGATCGGTATCAAACTTCTAAACGCTTCTCTATCATCGTCGAATACTATCCTCGATCTTTGAAAGGCCACCCATATGCAGGCTATCACCGATATTATGATGAACAGGGTTATTATCCACTTCAAGGCTAGGGTCCCGAATAATGGCAGGGGCTGCACTGCGGCTGTCCCAAACAGGTTCCACCCCCAGCCGAAGGGATCTGATATGGCGGGAATGATCTCTGCACCCATGGAGAAGAGGTGTTCAAAGCAGTGGCCCGCGAGGTAGAGGAAAGGAAAGGGTAGGAACGCGTAAGCGTAGTTGGAGAACACGCTTCTAAAGTTAACATTGTTGTTGCCCGATAGTTTCAAAGAAAGCGATGAGAATGCATAGTGCCCCCCATATGTGATTGATACCGAGACAGATACCCCGATGATAAACGCCAAAACATGTCCAGAGCCCGGCAAGCCTGGTAGATTGAGCGTGTCTCCAAACTCCAGCCAAGAGGGGGACATGCTTATGCGGTGAAACAAGGATAAGGCCAGCAGTATGATGGCGAAGTAGGCGTCGTTCATTCCGAACCTCTTCGACGTAACCAGATCCATTCCGTAGGGTCTTATGTTGATGGAGACGTTGTCATATGGGCAGGTTTTGACACACTCCGTGCACAATAGGCATTGGGAATTGTTGTCCATCACTTGGAGGAGTTGATAGGTCGGGCAGCCATACCCTGAGTCATTCCCGTTGAGGCAGTCCTTATTTTTACACTCCTCAGCACATATTTTTTTATCCCTTGCCCTCAGCTCTAGGGGTGAAAGGTTTGTGAAGGATCCCTGCACCCAGCCAACTATGCAGGCGTATCTGCAAAAACTGCCCCTGCTGAAAAAGAATAGTCCAAGGAACGTAAAAATTAGAAAGAATACGCCTAGTAGCGAGGTGGCGATTGGGATAAATTTCCATCCGTATATGAAGGCTAGATCAAATAGGAACAATACGGAGAAAAAAATGAGGGGGATGTGTATACCCCTTAACTTTTTGGGCCATGGTCTGTGAAGGCCCATTACATCTCTCTCCTTTCTCACCTTCAGGAAGGATCGATTCAGGATCCAGTCGACAATAGATTTCCAAGGGCAAGCAAAACACCAGAATCTCCCAACGAGGAGGGCCAGGATGAATAAAAGCATATACCACCACGACCAAGTTATCACTACATTGATGTTATCGAGGGCCTGAGCCCCGATGAAGCCAGCGGCAAGGGTGAAGATGAACGCGGCAACCACAATCATTTGAACCGCAAGACGAAATGTGCGGCTTTTTGCCATCCGCTTGATGAGACCTATTCCGAGGAGATCATATTTGGGATATCTCTCTATCTTTGATCCGGCGATCGCGAGATAGGTGAAAGCCACCACCCCGGCCAGGAATATTTGCATCGTTAATACCTCGAGAGGTATCGGGAAGGCTCCTGAGACGGGGAAAATTTGTAGGATGGGGGCACTGTGCATTGTCAATCTTCAATTTTAAAGTTGTAAGAGTGTTTAATAAATTGTTTAGTACAATCATCGAAAAAATTTATTAGAATACCAGATGTTTAGCCTATTGATGAGAAGCATATACTCCTATGCTATAACCCACTTGAAGAGGAAGAAGTTTTATACCCTCACCGTCATCATCATCACGACTATTGTTATAGCTTCGCTATACACATCGACCTTCTATTTTGACAGCGTGAAAAGGGGGTTAAGGCTGGGTGTAGAATCATTAGGTGCGGACATCATCGCCGTTCCATACGAAGCCAGCATCGATTTGGGCTTTGTAATGGGGATGCCGTCTAACTTCTACATGAACTACTCGGTCTTTGAGGAGATAAGAAACCTTCCAGGTGTAGAAAAGGCGACGCCGCAACTATATTTTGCGACGATTCCAAAGTCGATAAGAGCCTGCTGCTCCTATGAAAACATCAAGGTCATCGCCTACGACCCAGAGACGGACTTCATGATAGATCCCTTGGTCATTCCACTCGAGGCAACGGTAGGTGAGATGGGTCCAGCGTTTTACACCGGGAGCGGTCTTCCAGAATTGGCGCTTACTGGATACAGGTTCAACCTCTATGGAACACCCTACGTTGTCAAGGGTCGATTAAAAACAACGGGCATAGGTTACATAGACTCGGCAATATTTATTCCGATGAGCCTGGCGAGGGATATCATAAGAGGTGAGATCGGGACATTCGAGATTTTTGAGGAAGAGGTCGCCAAAAGGAGATTCAGGGTTGACGATATATCAGCAATTTTGATCAAGACTAAGCCGGGCATGATCGATGAGGTAAAGAGAGAAATCGATAGAATTCCCGAGGTCAAGGCGGTTAAAATGCCCACCGTAGCCATGTATCTTATGGGAATTTTGAGAAACACGGAGGCGGGTGTTTGGCCTTTACTATTAATGGTTTTAGGCATAGGTGCTTTGGCGATCATGCTCGTATTTCTCTTTTCAAACATTGAGAGGAGGAGGGAGATTGGCATAATAAAGGCCATTGGAGCCTTGAATCAAGACGTCTTCAAGATGACAATCTTTGAAGCTGTATTTCTATCTTTCATCGGCGGATTGATTGGCATTGAGTTGGGGATATTCTTCTCTTGGGTCGTAGAACTCATCGTTCCCAGGATGCAAGCCGTGCTGCCCGTTCTATACCCCTCCTTGTTAGAGGTGATGTTCTTAATCGGGGAGTGCATAGTTGTTTCAATAGCCATTGGGCTGATTTCTTCCCTTTATCCAGCGTATAGGTTTATGAGGATGACTCCAGATGAGGCAATCAGAGAAGTATAAAATAATTGAGATGAGGGGAGTAGACAAGTACTATGAGCTGGGCGATTATATTACAAAGGCTATTGACTCCGTGGACCTAGACGTATATCATGGAGACCTCATCTCGATAATGGGTCCATCTGGCTCCGGTAAATCCACGTTGCTCAATCTCATCGGGTGCCTAATCAAACCGACACGGGGAAAAATACTCATCCGTGGAGTTAACACGATGGATTTGGACGATGAACAACTATCAAAGTTGAGGGGGGAGACCATAGGCTTCATATTTCAAGGCTATAACCTGATTCCAACGCTAACCGCGCTGGAGAACGTATTAACGCCCGTATTATTCAGCAAGGGCAAAACCACCCATGAAGACGAGGAGAAAGCGAAGGAATTGTTGAAACGAGTCGGCTTGGAAGAACGAATGTCGCACTTTTCGAGGACGCTGAGCTATGGAGAACAGCAGAGAGTTGCCATCGCTAGATCCTTGATGAACGACCCAGAATTAATACTCGCCGACGAGCCTACCGGGACGTTGGACACCTATAATGCGATGCAGGTGATGGGTATCCTTAAGGGGTTGAACGAGGAGGGTGCGACAATCATCTTGGTGACTCATGATCCCAAGGTCGGTGAATTCGGTAAAACCAAATATAACCTAAGGGATGGAAAGCTATTTCCAGCCGAGTAATACGTCGAAATCCAAGAAGAAACAAGACACAGGCTTTTCTACATTCTTCATGATATTTCCCCACCTTCCTCGTCGAGATAAGCATTCTCTAATCGATTTCCTCTCAAAGGAGGATTTTATTCGCCATTTCTTTACCCGCCTCCTCCCCATTACCGTTGTAGGTGTCACGTGGTGCTAGAGGGAGACCTCCATTCTGAGAATGAATCGTAAAAAAGAAGGGGGATGGAGGATAATTAATCTGCTTATTCCTCTTCCACTATTTCCTTTTGCACCACCGTCGCAACGAGGCCGATAAAAGCTAGTATACTTCCCAAAACAAAGAGCGCTGGCATGGTGTTTAATCTACACATATGCTGAGGGCTTAGACACATAGCGCCGAATCCGATGGGGATTCCGAACGTATACATGGGTGAAAGCGCCGTATACACTCCGAGTATTGTTAAGATAATGAACATTGCGCGTTTTGCGGGTAAATCCTTAACCGTTAAGGTTAAAGCCGAGACTATCACGATTAACACTCCAATAGCGGAGGTGTATCGATAGACCCAGAAGCACGCCATGGGGATCAAGGTGCCAGCTGCGGTTTCAACCGGCTTTTTACAGACGGGGAATAGGAGCCATGGAGCCAGGTAGATTAAAATCCCTAGTATTATTCCCGCGGTCACCCCGGAAAGTTTCCGATAGTCCCTTTTGCTCAATGCTTTACATCCCGCATTAGATGATGATTAGAAAATTATTAAGTTTATTGGTACATTTATCAAAATGAATAAGCACGGAGTTTTAGCCGGGTATTTTTTAAATGCTTACCGATGATATCCAAGATTTATTCCCCGTGGTAAAATGGGTTTATTTAATATTTTTATGTGGGTTAAAAATAATTAAAATTTGTGGGTGATTAAAGATGGGAAAAACGAGGATGGATGCGAGGGGCAGAGTCTTGATCCCTTCCGAGGAGAGGGAAAGACTCCGCCTCAAAGCTGGGATGGAATTCGAATTGATAGAAGAAGGAGGGATGCTGTTGCTGAAGCCGATAATCCCACCGCCGGTTAGGGTGCGGTCGGGGAAGGTGGTTTGGGGTGAGGAAGCCTTCCTAGACGCTGGGGAGGCCGCCTTCGGTGACTAGCGAGAAAAGGATTTTGGATGTCAACGTCCTGGCAATATTTCTAGTGGAGGACCATCCAGGGAACAGGTATGCGGCCCCAGTCGTCGAGGAGGGGTTGAGAGGAGCCTATGTTCCTCTCATCATGGACATCCTTCCAATCAGAGCGTATTGGGTAATGACCAAGAAATGGGGATGCGGTGAAGAGGAAAGCGTGAGTGCTGTTAAACACTTCATAAAAGAGTATGATCGACCCCAGTACTACTGCCTCCATAGGGAGACGATAGCGAGGAGCTTCGAGCTAGCTGAAGAGCTTAAACACGATGTATACGACTGCGTATACTTGGCTGCTGCCCTACAGGAGGGGGCATCTGCAATCATAACCACGGATACAGACTTCGAAAAACTCTGCAAACAAGCGGAGCTAGAATATATAAACCCTGTTCCAAGTCATGTGTTAAGACGGTTCAGAGGGTGGAAAGAGTTTTAACAGAATGGTTGGAGCCGAGTGTGGCGTTGAAGGGGGAGATCATGGACCTCGTTAAGCGGAGGCTTGCGACATTTAGGTCCTCGATGTAAATAACATAGGCACTAGTCAAGTGAATTTGACTGTGGCTTCGTGTCTCTGAGGCCGGAAGAGGAGTAAGAGATGTCCCAGCGCCTTATTGATCGAAAGATATATATATTATTTCATGTAACTTTGGTTATGATGAGAAATGGGTGAGGAGAAAACTTCTGCTACCAGACGCGACGTTCTGAAATGGGCTGCAGCAACTGGCATCGTTGTTGGCGCGGCGGCGGCTTTCGGAGGATACTACGCGGCACCCCCGAAGGTGGTTGAGAAAACCGTTGAGAAGACGGTGAAGCCCACACCCAAGGCCCTGCCCACGGAGGACCTAGTGCTGGGCTGTCAGGCCCACTTCCGAGGCGCGGCGGCTGCCCTAAGCGAGGCCCAGTATAAGGGTACCAACCTAGGCGCTGAGAAGGTCTCTGCTGAGGGTGGCATCCTCGGCAGGAAGATCAAGGTTATCGCGAGGGATGAGGCGGGCACCGACGAGACGGTGAAGGAGTACAAGAGGCTCGTCCTAGAGGACAAGATCGACTTCTATGTTGGACTGATCTCTAGTGGGAACACCCCAGCCGTTGGCCCCGTGGCCGAGGAGCTGGGCGTCGTAACCCTCTTCGTAGATGGATGCACCGACTTCCTCTTCGACAAGGCCGTGTTGAAGCCCCACTTCGTCTTCAGGGTGACCGCGATCAACTCCGCGGACGGCATAGGCGCGGCCATCAAGTGCTTCATGTCATTCCCCGAAAAGTTGAAGTATGCGCATGTACACCCCGACTATGCCTACGGTCGCAACGTCTTTGACCACTTCACGGTCGCCATGCACAAGCTTAACCCGGACGTCGAGGAAGTATACGTGGGGTTCCCACCGCTCTTCGAGACCGACTTCACCGCACATCTTACAGCTGCCCTGGAGGCCAAGGCGGACATATTCGAGACGGCCTGCTGGGGGGGAGACTACATAGCCCTCTATAAGCAGGGGCTGGGCTACGGCGTACCCGCGAAGATGCAATGGGTCTCCAACATCTCCCACGGCGTCACACCCCACTACATCGAGCCAGACCACCCTGAGGGCACGGTTGGAGGCGTACACTCCAACTGGTACTTCACATATCCGGACTGGGATCTTTGGCCACCGGCCGGAGAC
The DNA here is from genome assembly GCA_046757245.1 of Candidatus Geothermarchaeales archaeon. GTDB lineage: Archaea > Thermoproteota > Nitrososphaeria > Geothermarchaeales > JAUWBL01 > JBHHXX01. The sequence goes on along the minus strand of JBHHXX010000001.1, from coordinate 20,062 downwards.
TTCGTCGGCACCTATTGGTCGAGATATAACGAGTGGCCCAACTTCGAGGCTCAGGGCGGCTACGACGGAGTGTACGCATATAAACTGGCGGTCGAGAGGGCCTACAACTTCTTGGGTGAGTGGCCTTCCGACGACGACATAATCTTCATGTTGGAGAGGCTTGGCTGGTTTGGTGCCAAGGGCTACGTCCAGTTCAGGCCAGATAACCATCAGGGATACGGCAACTTCGCGAATGCCCTTACCAAGAACCTGACCTATGGTGGACAAACCTTCAACGCTTGGGATCTGAACACCGTTAGCCACATACCGATAGAGAAAGTCTGTGCGCCGCCCTATTGGCCGCTGGCCGAGCCAACTCGGTCCTACGACTGGGTAGAGAAGACGTGGAAGCCGGGCATAGGGATTTAGACATCCCTCCCCCTCTTTTTTTCGGGTTATAGTTAGGAAATACGGGTTGAAAGTATGAAATAAGGGTGTCTAGAATGGTTTATGAGATAGGTGCCGTTTATTTCCTCAACGCCCTCATGTACGGAATGATGCTCTTCCTCATCGCATCTGGACTCAACCTCATCTTCGGCGTCATGGGCGTGGTAAACCTATCCCACGGCTCCCTCTACGGCTTCGGCGCCTACGTCACGGCATATGTAATGGGACAGATCATCGCCGGAGGAGGCCCGATTTACATCACATATTTTCTTCCAATCTTAGGGGCAATCATCGTGGGAATAGTGTGGGGGGTGATTCTAGAACCCCTGTTGAGACGAACATACGCTCGCCCAACCTTCGGAGAGGATTCACTCCTCCTGACCTTCGGGATGATGCTGGTTATGGAGGACACGATAAGGGTCATCTGGGGGTCCTTTCCCCTCTTCGCAAGGTGGCCCTACGAAAACGCGGGAACCTTCGACCTCCTCGGCTATCGCTATCCCACATATAACTTGGTGGTCATAGCGGCGGGCTTCCTAACCGCCATCATATTGTATCTATTCTTGTATAGGACGAAGTTCGGCGTCGTCATTAGAGCGACTTCGCAGAACAGGGAGATCGCCCAATCCCTAGGGGTAAACGTCAAGAGGCTCTTCGTCTACGCCTTCATCATAGGTGTCATGCTAGCCGGTCTCTCTGGGGGACTCGTGGTGCCCTTTCAATCGGCCATACTGGGGATGGGGATGAACGCATTGGTGCTGGCTTTCGTGGTCGTCGTCATAGGCGGGCTTGGAAGCATCAAGGGCGCCTTCATAGGCTCCCTAATAGCGGGCATAATCAGATCATGGGGGATAGCCTACATCCCGGAGTTAGAGCTAGCACTCCTATACCTCGTCGCCGCGGCCTTCCTGCTCTGGCGCCCAACCGGGCTCTTCGGGGAGTGAACACGAATGGAAATAGCACGCGTGAGCCTAAAATACGCACTATACGTATTCCTGGTAATATTTATGATCATCGTCCCCCCACTCTTTTCGGCGATAGGCTACACCTGGCCCGTAGTCGTCATAAGCTATGGCATGGCCTTCGCCATCGGAGGATTGGGCTTCAACCTCCTCTTGGGCTACACCGGCCTCCTATCCTTCGGCCACGCAGCATTCTTCGGCGGCGGAGCATACATCGCGGCTCTATATTTTAAGTATATGCGACCCGTCCCCTATGGGAAACCACAACCCCTATTTGTAACCTCCTTGGAGGTTTGGCTCCTATTAGCCATAGTCGGCATCGCCATAATATCGATGATCTTCGGCGCTATATGCGTCAGGCACACCGAGGTATACTTCGCCGTTCTAGCCTTGGCTCTATCCATGGTGCTATGGGGCTTGGCCTTTAGACTCTATTGGTACACTGGAGGAGGGGAGGGCATGCGCGTCCCGACGCCGTCCTTACTGGGGATCGACTACCATGACGCCGTAGAAATATCTCGCACGATGACTAAGCTCGAGTTCTTCGTTGGCCCCTACTACTACTACGAGTTGTTCATATTCCTCATCTGCATCGCCGTGATGTGGGTGATCGTCAAATCACCCTTCGGGAAGACGTTGCAGAGCATAAGGGCCAATGCGACTCGGGCTGAGTTCGTGGGCATACGCGTAAGGATGTACAGGTGGATTGCCTTCGTTTTATCGGGTATATTCGCTAGCATAGGTGGTGTTCTCTGGGCGCCCATAAACGGTCAATGCACCCCCGACGTCTTATATTGGTTTACGTCGGGTATATTCGTGTTCCTAACGATCGTCGGAGGATACAGGATGTTCGCAGGACCCTTGGTGGGCGGCATACTATATGAATTCTTAGAAATCTACGCAAGAGGCCACTTCCACGAGATCTGGCAGATCATCCTGGGGGGAATCCTAGTGGTATTCGTCTTGTTCCTTCCAAAAGGCATAACGGGTGGACTTGTAAGTCTATACGAAAGAATCAAAGTGGGGAGGATGAGATCAGGGGGGTTAGCCTAAATGGCCATCCTAGTCACAGAGAAACTGAAGAAATACTTCGGAGAAGTCCACGCCGTCGACGAGGTGGACTTCCAAGTAAAAGAGGGAGAGATGATGTCTCTAGTAGGCCCAAACGGAGCCGGCAAAACAACCTTGGTGAACCTCATAAGCGGGTACCTCATACCCGACTCGGGTAGAATACTGTTCTTAGGGAATGACATCACCCGCAAGTCTCCATACGCCAGAATTAGGGATGGGGTAGCGAGGAGCTTCCAACTGGTGAATCTATACGACGAATTGACCCTTCTCGACAACGTGAGGATAGCCATACTCTCCAGAGCCGGCAAAACCATGAAGTTCTTCACACTCCTAGAAAGAGACACCGAAGTGAGAAAGGAGGCCGAAGACCTCCTAGATGCCTTCGGCATCAGAGAATTGGAAAACCTGCTTCCAACGGGCGTATCCCAAGGAGATCGAAAGCTCCTCGACGTAGCCATAGCCGTGGCTCTCAAGCCCAAGCTCCTCATGCTAGACGAACCCACCAGCGGCGTGAGCTCACGCGAGAAGAGGGGAATCATGGATAGGATCGTAGACGTGGTGAGGGGAGAGAAAATATCATCCCTCATAGTCGAACACGACATGGACATCGTGCAGGAATACTCTGACAGAGTAGCCGTCATGCACGAAGGGAAGATGCTAGCCATCGGTGGACCCGACGAAGTGATGGAAGACCCCAAGGTGAAGAGCACGCTACTAGGTGTCTGAAATGGTCACAGTACTCGAACTCGAGAACGTAAACGTATTTCTATCGGGGGTCCAAATCCTGAGAGATGTCTCGCTTAAAGTCGAGGAGGGTGAAACCGTCTGCCTAGTGGGGAGAAACGGCGCCGGCAAAACGACGACCATCAAGGGCATAATGGGCTTCTACCCCGTACAGTCCGGAAAAATATTGTTCAAGGGTCAGGATATAGTCAACCTCTCGCCAGACGAAAAGGCAAAGTTAGGCCTCGGATACTCCCCCGAGGACTCAGCCCTATTCCCGGGCCTCACGGTGGAACAAAACCTCAACATTGCGTTTTGGCACACGAAGAGCAAAACACCACGAGAGGTGGTTGAGAAAAGAATCTTCGACGCTTTCACGGAGCTCAAGCCCCTCTTGGCGAGGAGAAGCCTCTTCCTAAGCGGTGGGGAAAAGAAGATGTTAGCCGTCTCTAGGGCTCTCGCCCTCGATCCATCGATCCTCCTTCTGGATGAGCCGCTGGAGGGACTCGCCCCCGTCGCAGTGGCCAGATTCGCCGGGGGGTTAGAGAAAATCCACGAGATGGGCATATCCATGCTCGTGGCTGAGTCCAACATAGCCTTGGCGGAGAAGCTGGCCAACAGATTATACGCCATAGACCGGGGAGAGATCATATACGAGGGTGACCCGAAGAAGGTCTATGAAGACGAGGAAGTCATGAGGACGATACGGGGCTACTAACCCCAAATTTTTTTATTTATTCTATTTCTATGACCCAGAATTTTCTAAGAGTCTTATGATTGTAATAGACGAGGAGCGCTATGATTAAGTTAAGAAGCCTCTCGCCTTGAGAAGCGCAGTTTAATGTAGCTCTTTAAGTTTGCGACCGTGTTGAGCTGTATGTAGCCGGCCTCCCTAAGCCTCATGACCTCGCCGAGCACACCCCTAGGGAAAGTTATGACGCAGATTACGAGAATAATGCCCAAAATGCCCGTGTAATAGGTCGTTAACCCGTATAGGACGTGTCTAAGGCCGACATAGAGAAACGCGCCTAGTAATGGCCCCAGAAAAACACGGGAGCCCCCCAGCACCGCCATAAACACGAAGGCACCCGCAAACTCCCAGTGAAATATGTGGGGGTCAACGAAGCCGGTAACCGGGGCCCAGAGGGCCCCTGCCACCCCGGAGAAGACGCCTGAGATTACGAAGATGATCCACCGGTGGAGCTTCACGCGCACACCCACAAACTCAGCCCTTAATGGGTTTGTTTTTAGCGCCCTCAGGGTTTTGCCGAGGGGCGAGTTCACTATGATCCACATCGCTACGACGCAGATGACAAACGAGATTAAGACGTAGTAATAGAATACGTCGTGGACGAAGAGTATCCTCCAGCGTTCACCCGTGTATTTCATCCCGAATATAACAGTTTCGTACTTGCGGGAGACCGGTATGAGGATGGGTAAGCCCTCACTCCCACCCGTGGGAATACTGGGTAACCCATACATATAGATATAGTAGAGCTTGTGAAGCACGATGTGCACGATCTCCTGAAGGGAGAAGGTGAGGATCATGAAATATACCGCTGTGTGCCTGACGCATAGGGCGCCGAAGACCGCCGCCACGATGAGTGAAATTACAATGCTCAACAACATGAGATAGTCGAAGTTGAACAAGCCGAAGTTAAAGGAGAAGAAGGCCACGGTGTAAACCCCAGCGCCGAAGTAAAGGGCGTGGCCGAAGGATAGGAGGCCCGTGTAATTGAGGAGGAGGTTCACCGCGATGGCGACGATCCCGTAGACCAAGGTGAGAGAAAGCACGTCCAGCAGGACCGCCCCCGTACCATAGGTGGGGAGTATACTCGGCGCCAAAAAAAGAACGGCTATGCCAGCCGCGTAAGCCAAGATCCTATTCCTATTCGGCTGTATGGTTTCTCCCCAGAGGCCCACCAGCTCACCTCCTCCGGAGATAGACCACCGCAATCAGGGCAATCACGACAACTATGATTATACCTACTATCATGGGGTCAATAGAGAACCCCCCCTTGAACTCCTCAACAACCTTGATGTCGTATTCGGCCTCCTGGCCGAGCATCTTCACGCGAATCGGGTATCGCCCCGGCTTATCGAAGACATAGCCCTCCAACATCAAGTAGTCGCCGATCTCGAACCCCGCGATCGCCCTACCCGCGGGCACCTCGGTCCAAGGCACGGTTTCATAGCTTCCGAGAACCACACCCGTATCCGGGTCGAGAAACTCCACGACGATATCCAAGTCAGAAGGCGCCGTCTTCCCGGTCTTGATATTACCTATGTGTAGGAGGAGCCTCGCCTCCTCCCCGACCACGACCACCTTCGGCGCCGTGTCCACCAAGTAGTCCCCAAACCTCTCACCGGTCAGCGGCATATGGGCGCAGGCGAAGGAAGAGAAGGATAAAAAGATTAAAGCGATAAGCATCGAGGACGCTAATACACGCTTAAAGCTCATCCCCATCCCTACGCTTGGTTAAAACCAATCTTTTATATTGATTAGACTAGTTATAAAATTACCGGTATACTAATGGTCCCATTCAATCTAAATGGAGAAAACTGGGATATAAGCGATTTGATACAATTATCGAAAAAATATTGAACCTTATTCATTAAGCAGCTTTTCCAATAGGTCTTTAGCCCTAGCTGTTATGCCGTTTATAATCTCCACCATTCCACCGATGTCGTCCCTACCGTAGGCCTCCAATATCGCCAAGCCCTGATCCGATGTGACGCGCACCCTCAAGTTTAGGGGCTTATACATCTTGGCGAGGCGCTTGAACACCCTCTCGGCATAATCTTCATCCCTCAACTCGGGAAACATCAAGCCCGTGGCTCTCTCCTCCTCTGACATGCTCCGATAATGTTGACTTAATATCTCGGCAAGCTCAGGGGTCATGGCGTAGCTTTCACGCGGAGACTCAACCTTGGGTATGCTATGCATGTACTCATTCAAGCTCTTCCCCGCGAGGCGCGCACGCCTCTCGAAATAAACCCTTGCCCCCCTACAAACGTGGAGGACGTCTGTTTTAACCCGATATTCGCCGTCTGCACCCTTCTTGAGGGGGAACTCCCTACACACCAGAGGTCTGTCCTCATAAATCCTACATGATGTCTTGGCACCTGGGGAGCCTATTAAGAATGGACAGGGCTTCTTCCCATGGTCGCCGAATAGGAGGTTTCCGTTGTCGATGATAAACCTCGGCTCGTAGTTCGAGTATTCGGGGTGCAGCAGGAAGCGTGGACGAAAGACCACGTGGTATAGGAGATCCCTACGCCTCTCCCTCATCCATTTTTCAATGATCCACAGATCCACATGGAGCTCCCAACCGCTCGAACAGCAATTGCCACACCTCTTACACTCGAAGCCGAGCGTTTCTCCCATGGATTTTGCCCCTCTATCCATGATAAGGCAGATTCTCGATTATAAAATGTTGAATCTGCTTTAACCAGTTCCGTTCACTTAGGCACTCTGTTCACCTCTGCTGTTAAGGTTTTCATCCTCCTCAACCCCGTTCTCTCCTACCTCATAGAGCCTCTGAAGAGAGAAAAATCAAACTGAGGACCGCTGAGAGGTTTAATCGTAAAATAAAATCGTTACTCACTCCAAGGTCATAGCGTAAGGTTTTAGATAGATTCGTTAACGAGGATGGAAACATCCACCACTACCCATACCCCCATCACCATATGACCTCTACATAGAGATACGGCTGGAAGCCGAGCCAACTCAGCTTCCAACTCTATGAACGCTTTCGGTAACAGGGGGATGTCTGAGAACGCTGGGAAACGGTTTAAAAGTTGTGAACGCCCACTAATATCAGGAAGTTCATAATAGAATTCACTATAGTTGAGGGTTTTATGTCCAGGAAGAAACTCATCCTCATCATTGCCGTATTCACCATCATCGTCGCCTTGATCTCTACCTCAATTCCCCGCAAACCCGAGAGGAAAACTGAGTTAATACCTTCAGAGAAGGTGAGTCCTCCAGAGATACTGAGTCACACTAGCTACATCGACCACCTCGGCTACTTCACGGTGGTGGGCGAGGTGAAGAACAACCTCCAAACCAACATAGCGCGCGTCGCCGTAACGGCCATCTTCTACGACGATCAGGGAAAAGTGATCAACCTCACCGAATTTGGAATAGAAGCGGAAGAATATCGCGAACATGGTGTGTCAAGCATGAGCAAATACACCGATATAGGAATTCTGAGGCCCGGTCAAAAATCGCCCTTCAAGCTATCGACCTACCCAAATAAAATAGCCCCAGCCAGCTACGAGCTCACCCTAACGTATGAGGAAACCGGGCAGGAGCCCTTCGAGGGACTCGTCATCCTCAGCCACACGGCGAGCGTCGATGAAGAGGGCTACCATAGAATCGTGGGTGAGGTTCAGAACAACGGAGTGAGGAAGGCTTACTACGTGAGGGTGGTCTGCACCTACCATGACTCCGAGGGCAAGGTGGTAGGCAGCTCCTTCGCCTTTACCAAACCAGATAGGATCAACGTTGGCGAAAAAGCGCCCTTTGAGCTAAGCTCACACCCCCACAAAATAAGACCGGCATATTACGAGCTACAGGTTGTGGCAGAGTATTCCTTGTAGTAACCGTGATTAAATCATTACCTCCGCATCCGATTCTTGGGATTGAATTGAGTATGATCACTTTCTGACGTTTCTCATGATAAAATTGGTGATGTCGCGGAGAAGGGTGCCAGGGCCGAATATCTCTGCTATACCCGCCTTCTTCAACGTGGATCTGTCTTCATCGGGTATGATGCCCCCGGCGACGACGAGGATGTCTTCCACTCCCCTTTCCCTGAGGAGCTGGGTGACCTCTGGCAGCCTCACGAGGTGCATCCCTTCCATAGAGCTGATCCCTATGACGTCGACATCCTCCTCTATGGCCGCCCTCACTATGTCTGTGGGGAGTTGCGATGGACCGAGATATATGACCTCCATGCCAGCGTCCCTTAGGGCTCGACCTATTATTTTGATCCCCCTGTCGTGCACATCCACTCCTATCTTCGCGAGCAAAACTCTAATTTTTTTCCTCTCCAAGGAACTCAACCTCAGGATTGGCGGCTTATCCCCCTCTCGAAAATAGTTTCAAGGTCCTCTTAATCTTTTCTCTTCAATATCCCTATTCCCCACATTTCCACTTTACTTTCCTTATTTGGCATCAAACACCAGTTTTGAAGTCGAATCCCCAGATTCTTCAAGTACGGGGGTACGCCTAATCGCTTATGTCCCATTTCTCCCAGCCTCATGATCTCTCCTAATATACCCCGAGGAAAGACTATAATACAATGATAAGTCAAAGGGACTGTAAAGAGCTGTCAGGGTATATACAATTTTTTATTATAAGATAACCTTTTATGAAGAAGTGTTTCTCGGCTTCCTTTACTCCAAAACACGGAGTTTATGACCGCTGTGCTCCCTCAAGAAATCCAAGAGGCTGAGGAAGCACTTTGACTTTGAGTAATGGTTAGGCAGCCACTCCATCCGCACCGATTTCGTACAGTCGAGACAGTCTACGGTAACCCCGTTCTCGACCTCAGAGGTCATCTCTCTCACGCCTCCATCTCGTAAGAATGGGTTTTGACATCCTATAATATAAATATTTTGTAAATATTTTTTTATAAAAGTAAATAATATATTTTTTTGGTAAAGAGATAGGACCATATTTTTTATAAAAGTTAAGAAATAAACATACACATAAAAATTTCACTTAGGGAAGCTGAAATCGCCTCTCCTTCAACCATATAAGACTCCTCGACCGTATTATAGGATGTGTGTCTTTTAAAAGACGATGAAAGTCCCGCGAAAAATAAGATTTCCGTAGCCTTAACCCTGTTGTTATTATCAGCCCTCATAGGAGCAAACACAAAAACAGTAAAAACGACACCCTCTCCATCAGATCAGTACCCGGCTTGGAGCCCCGATGGAGAAAAAATAGCCTATGTATCCGACAGGGATCGCACTCTGGATATCTGGGTTATGGATCCGGATGGAGGCAACCAAGTTCAACTGACATCACATAAATCAATGGATTCATGGCCTACATGGCGCCCTGACGGAAGGAAGATAGCCTTCACATCACACCGCTCGGGCAACTTTGACATCTGGGTTATGGACTCAAACGGTGGAAACAAGGTCCAATTAACAACAGATCCGGGATGGGATATGGACCCGGCTTGGAGCCCCGATGGGAAAAAAATAGCATACGCTTCAGATCGGACCGGTAACTGGGATATATGGGTTATGGACTCAAACGGTGGAAACGAGGTTCAACTGACTACAGACCCAAAAAATGATTATCAGCCAGACTGGAGCCCCGACGGGGAGAGGATAGCGTTCACTTCTGATCGAAAGGGCAACCTCGACATCTGGGTTATGGATTCAAACGGCGGCAATCAGAGACGATTAACAGCAAGTGAAAAGGACGATCATCATCCGGCATGGAGCCCCGATGGATCTAAAATAGCCTTTGCATCGGATCGGACCGAGAACTATGAAATCTGGGTCATGGACGCAGAAGGAGGAAACGAGATTCAGCTGACGACAAACGAAGAGGAAGATTTGGCTCCGGCTTGGAGCCCCGATGGAACGAAGATAATCTACTTTAAAATCGTGGAAGCGCGTACCCCGCAAAGCATATTAAGAACGATTACGATCGATCCAGCTCTCTTGGTGACGCCCGCCGCTCCATCCATCATCTCAGACTATAGCTATCAGATAGGATTTATAGTAATAATAGTAGTCATCTCGGTAACAGTGATTATCACAGCCAGAAGAAGGAAACCCTGATAAACGTTCATAAATCAAAGCTATGTCTAGTGCTCCACAACTTCTAGTTCATAGCTCGCTGATATTAAGCTGTTTAGATATGAACTTAGCTCGATGGAATCTTTTTCACCATCGTTTTCGACGACTCCGAGAGCCGTTCACTCGGTCGGTTAAGATAATAATCGCTTGGGGATGATCTCCCTATTCCAACCCCCCTTAAAGGCACGTTGTCTAGTGCCATCGTGTGTGGGTCTCGTACCACTCCTCCTCCCACTTGGGGGGGTAGGGAGACTTTCCGATCTTCTTTTTCCAAGGCCCCGATGGGTGCATAGGGCCTGCGGATGGCGGCATCGGACCTGTAAAGGGGGCTCTACCGGGCTTCGCGGGTGCCACCTCTGGAGACCTCTTCTTCGCTATCAAATCATCGATCCTGAGGATGAGGGTCGCCGCCTCCACCGCTGATTTTATCATCTGCTCCTTCACCAGGCTTGGCTCCAAGACCTTGGCCCTCCTCATGTTGGTGACCTTGCCCTTGAAGGCGTTGACGCCAGCCCACCTCTCTCCCTTCTCGTGCCTAGCTCTGAGCTCCGTCATTATGTCGATGGGGTCGAGGCCGCTGTTCTCGGCTAGGGCTCTGGGGATGACTTCGAGGGCCTCGGCAAACTTCATCGCCGCCAGTTGTTTCCTCCCCTTCAGCCCTCCAGCCCACTTTCTTACCTCCATGGCCATCTCCATCTCTATGGCCCCTCCCCCAGCCACGATCAAGGGCTTCTGAAGAATGTCCCAGACGACGCCCACGGCGTCGATGACGGAGCGCTCGGCCTCATCCAAGATCATCTCCGATCCACCCCTGATGACGATATTAGTTGATCTAGGGTTTTTACATCCTTCGATGAAGACCCACTTGTCCTCACCAACCTTTCTCTCCTCAACTAATTTAGCGAATCCGAGGCTCTCCGGAGTTAGGTCCTCGACCCTCGTGACTCTACGCCCCCCCGTCGCCCTCTCAAGCTTCTTAGAGTCGGCTCTTCTCACCCTCTCGACGGCCGCGATCCCCTCCTTGGCGAGGAGGTATGTGGGTAAGTCTTCTATGCCCTTCTCACAGAGGAGTACGTCAGCTCCTGCCTCCTTAACCTTGTCCACCATCTCCTTGAAAAAGGTTTTTTCTTGCTCTTGATATTCGGTCATCTGCTCGGGCCTATCGATATTCAGCCTGGTGTAGGTCTCCGTCTTCTTAATCTCGATGGATCCGCTTACCAGCGCTATCTTGGCGTTCACGATGCGCTTGGGCATGCTGGGGTGAGCTATCTCCTTGTCGATGGCTATCCCCTGGACTATTTGAGAGGCTGAGAGCGATTCCCCGGGCTTCTTATCAAACTTTACGTCGCGGAAGTCAAATCGATATTCACCCTTCACCGCCTCTGCGGTCTTCAACACCGCGTCTACGGCTATCTCCGCCAGGTGGGGGCTCTCCTCTGATACCAGTTTACTCGCCATAGCGGTCAAGGCGACCCTCCTGAGGGTTTCTCTATCGGTGGGACTCACCTTAATACCAATATTCTTGAGTGTCTCAAGGGCCTTCTCAGCGGCCAAACCGTATCCCTCCACGATGACCGTTGGGTGAACCTTCTTTTCCCTAAGTTTCTCCGCAAGGCTCAATAACTCACTGGCCAGGACCACGACGGAGGTGGTTCCATCGTTCACCTCGCTGTCTTGGGCCTTGGCGATCTCCACCATGATCTTGCCGGCTGGGTGTCGAACATCCATCTCCTTCAGGATGGTGGCTCCGTCTGCAGAAATCGTTACGTCTCCCAGGGTGTCCACAAGCATCTTGTCCATGCCCCGGGGGCCCAAGGAACTCTTAACGATTTCACCCACGAGCTTTGCTGCTAAAACGTTGTTCTTCTGAGCCGCTCTACCCTTGGTTCTACTGGATCCCTCTTTAAGGATCAGAACCGGTGTCCTAGCGCCCCGTGCAGCCATTTCAAACCACAACTATTTTGAATGAGACAACCGTTATAAATTTTTACTCATGAGATGAAGCTCCATTCGCCTAACGTAGATTTGATATCTTATTGCTTCTAACAGTTAGAGTTCGATGGTTTCGTTGAAGCCTAACATTCATACCAAGACGTCTACGTCAAGTGAAGAGCACATGAGATGACCCCGTAGAACGAGGGAGAGGGCTGATGAGGCCTGTAAGAAAAGTCTCATCCAATTAATCTACCTTCGCCTCCACCGAGATCGCCCAGCTATGCACCAAATCGTTCGTCTCAAGCGAGATTTGAACCGTCTCAGCGGGGCTGGAAAAGCTTTTCACCGCATCGCCTCTCTGAACCCTCGCGGTTTGTTCAAAATTATACAGGGTTTGGTGGCCATTGTAAGATATGAGGGCCCTAAATAGACCGCCTCCCCTCCTCTCAGCGTACTCATTCCATTCATAGCAAACGACGATGAATCGAACCCGCCACTCCCGCGCTTTCACAGAAAAGGTGGGGCTGATCCAATGTGTTTCCCGGCCTTTGAAGGCGATCACCTGGGTGTAGCCCTCGGGTGGAGCTGGGATCTCGGCGCCCTCGATCTCCTCTTCCTCCTCGGCTGCCTTTGGCCAAAAGGTGAAAGCCGCCCCGATAACGATGAGAACTATGACGGCGATAACCAGCCTTCTATGCATCTTCATATCTATTGCTCCACCTATAAAGTATCTAAGGCTCGATAAAAAGAATTTTACGGTTGTGCTTTAGAGATTAACTTCCCCTTCTCTTTCAAAGCCGGTAGATAACTTCGGAGATGCCCAGCAGATAAAGCTCGGCAATGCTGTAATATCCCAATAGGGCAAATCGCGATGGCCTTGACGACTTTAAACGTTAAATTTTCCTATTTTTCAACCTTTAGTAGAAGACCCGTGAATTAGAGGCGTTAAACGGCTTCAAGGCAGCGCGTCTATGGCGTCTTCCCCGAAAATTTTTAATATCATTACCGCCTTTTTATAAATTATTTAATCAACTCGGTAGGCTGAGGTGGCTGGGTTAAAGGTTTTACATCACCCACCACCAAAATTTCCCATTTCATCCATAGGAAAAAACTAGTTGTGTTATGAGGCTTGAACCATTGTGAAGGCCCTAGTGCTGTCTGCGGGCGAAGGAACCCGGCTGGGTGAATTAACAAGGCAAAAACCTAAAGCACTCGTTCGCCTCGCGGGCGTACCCCTGCTAGGCAGAGTCCTACACAACCTCAGGGAGGCGGGAGTCCACGAGGTTTGCATAGTCATAGGATTTAGAGGAGACGAAATCCGCGAGGAAATCAGTGGAGACTACGCAGGTTTAAAGGTTCACTACATTGAGAACCCTGATTACGAAAAGGGGAACCTCTACTCCCTTCACGCCGCTCGTGGCTTTTTTGAAAGGGACAACTTCCTCTTGTGCATGACAGACCACCTTTTTGACACACGCATCGTAGAGAAACTCATTGATTGGAGGTTGGAGGGCGCCCTAGCATTGGCCATCGATAGAGGCAGGCGTTATTCAGCTGAGGCTACGAAAGTGCTCGAGCAAGACGGCAAGATAGGGGACATAGGGAAGTCAATCAAAAAAATGGAACTGCATCGACACGGGGTTCTTCTTGTGCTCACCAAAAGTCTTCGAATACTCCAGCGAGGCTTTGAAGCGGGGTAAGTCGGAGCTCTCGGATGCTGTTAGACTCGCAGCTCTAAGCGGAGACGCTGAAGTCGTCGATGTGAGCGGGCTATTTTGGGAAAACATTAACACCGTGCAGGATTTTAAGAGGGGGAAGAGGGCCGTGGTTGAGCGTGCACAAAAGGGGAGGGGCGCCTCGGACTTCGTGGCTCACTATGTTAATAAGCCGATAGAGAACAAGATTGTCTACCACTTATCGGATTCTAGGGTTACCCCCAACCAGCTAACCATAGCCACTAACTTGGTTGCATACTGTGTGACGGCCCTCTTCCTCTTCGGCCATCTTTTAACAGGATCAATCTTAACGTTCTTCGTGGGCATAATGGATGGCTTGGATGGAAAGCTGGCGAGGGTGAGGAGGCGCACCACAAGACTTGGCATCATGGAGCACCCCTTCGACATGCTCTTCGAGTTTTCATGGCTCATCGCCTTGAGCCTCTATCTGTCCAGAAGCGGTGGAAGCCTACCGCTGGTCTTGTGCACGGTGACGCTTACGCTAATAGCGTTCTATAGGTTCTGCTACGACCAGTTCGGAAGAGCAATGAAGATCAGCCTAGACGTCTACGCCCCCTTCGAGAGGGCCTTCAGGAGAATCGCTGGTAGGAGAAACCTTTATAACATCCACATTCTGGTGGGGGCCTTGATCAAGGCTCCCCTCTACTCCCTCATAGGGATACTATGTCACGCCGCGCTCACAGCGGTGGTGTATGCATATAGGGCTTGCAGGCACCTGTATGTCGCGGATAGATAGCATACCAAGTAACATTTAGCGAGTGAAAGACTATACATTGGGAGGGTCATCTGCTCTCTTTGCGACGTATCCTCGGCTTCCATTACTCCAATGTCTCTAACGGTAGCTCAACTGACGCTATTCAGACCTAGTTTAGCCTTAGGCCCTCTCCCTCAGCTCATACCGCTTTATCTTGCTCGTCACCGTCTTAGGCAGCTCATCGATAAACTCAACCTCTCGGGGGTAGGCGTAGGCCGCAAGCCTCTGCTTCACTAAGTCCATGATCTCCACCTTCAAACCCTCACTCGGCTCAACCCCCTCCTTAAGCACCACGAAGGCCTTCACTATGTGACCCCTCACCGGGTCTGGCTTAGGGACAACGGCCGACTCTAACACGGCGGTATGTGTGTTGATGACTCCCTCCACCTCGCTGGGACCTATTCTATAGCCCGCGCTCTTTATCAAATCATCGGCGCGAGCCTTAAACCACAGGTATTCCTCCTCGTCCTTGTAGCCCAGATCCCCCATCATAAACCACTCCCCCCTATACCTCTTCTTCGTCGCCTCAGGCATGTTCCAATACCCCAAAAAGGCAATGGGGTCAGGCGTCTTGACCCCTATTTCACCTATCTCGCCTGGTGGAAGTATGTTTCCCTCCTCATCGAACACCTCAACAACGTGGCCCGGGCATGGTCTACCCATAGCGCCAGGTTTCACCTTCATGATTCTTGAGCTCATCGCCACCACGAGATTTACTTCAGTCTCACCGTAGAACTCATTAACAGGAACGCCTAATTTTTCCCGACCCCAAATCACAACGTCGACGCCGACGGCCTCCCCAGCGCTGCTAACGACCCTAAGGCTTAGGTCATACTCCTTCGAGGGATATTCAACGGTCTTCCTTATCATCCTTAGCGCCGTCGGCGGGATAAAGGAGCAAGTCACCTTATACTTTTCCATGATCTCGAGGGCCCTCCGCGGATCGAATCTCCCCCTCCTATGATAGGCGAGGACCGGCATCCCAAAATACAAGGCCGGAAATACAACGTCACCCAAGGCCCCTATCCAACCCCAGTCAGCGGGGGTCCAGAAGACATCGTTTTCAGTTGGAGCCAAGTCGAAATAGAGTTGGAAGCTGGGCACGTGTCCTAACACGAACCTATGGGCGTGCAAGGTTCCCTTGGGGGGTCCCGTGGTGCCAGAGGTGTAAAACATGTGGGCTGGATCATCGCTGAGGGTCTCTGTGACATCGAATCGTTTGGAGGCCTTTCGTATCTCATCGAAGCTCAGCTCCTTTCCACCCAACCGTTCCTCCTCCACCACGAGGACGTTTTTCAAAGACTTAATTTCGCCTTCGATATCCCTAATATCCCTCCTTTCCGACTCCAACACCAATGCCTCTGCGTCACAATCCTTTAATCGGTATCGAACAGCCTCTCGACCGAAGAGGGGGGACAACGAAAGGACAATGCCGCCCAGTTTATAGACGGCTAGGAATGTGGTCATGGTTTCCGGTCTCGGAGGGAGGAGGACGCCCACCCTATCCCCCTTCCCTATACCCAGATCCCTTAGAAGGTTTGCGAGCTGATTCGAGGTGTTTCTAAGGTCCCAAAACGTATGTTTAGACTCGTGGCCCTCATCGTCTTCATAGAAGATCGCAACCCTCCCTCCATCTTCAGAATGTCTGTCACACGTTGCCTCACCGATGTTAAAGTATTTTGGGATGTTCCATCGGAATCTCTCGTAGAGTTGTTCATAGTTCTCAAAGTCGAAGGATCGAACATCCACCTCGGGCATTTTCCCCATTCGCTTAGACCCTCACCAAGACTTCACATCATGATACGATGTGATCTCAAATTAAACATTCTCCTGAGGAGGACGATCAACGTCTATAGCCAATACGAACCATCATTATTTTAGCTCGAGTTTTCCTTTCATAGCGATATACTCCTTCAGCATCGGGCATTCATCACAGTAGGCGCCGATCGCAGCCCAAGGCTCCTTACTCACAACCTTCACCGGATGAGTCTTGCCCGGCGGGATGACAAAAGCCGTATCCTTCTCTAGGAGGTATGTCTTGCCCTCCAATCTGCACTCACCGATACCGCTTAGCGTGTAGATCGCCTCATCGCCGATGTGACGGTGGGGAGGGCTAACCGTTCCTGGGTCCATAGACACGTAAGCGAATTTGATATGCTTATTCCCGGTTAGGGAGGGTGAGAAAAAGATGTGTCTCGATATGGCTCCGAGGCGCTCGAGCCTCGTCTCATCGATCCTGACCACTCTATGGTAAGGAGCTTCCATGAAGCCTACCCCCTTCCATAAAACAAAGATCGTAAAAATCTGATTTAACCTTGTGCTTATCTCCGTGAGACATTTATAAATCGCTTTTAAGGCATCTATAATTAGGGTATGAAAACCCGATCCTCCAAATTAGGGAAGTGGTTAGGGGTAATCAAAGGTGAGCTAAAGAGATCGTGGTGGAAGTTCATCCTAATCACCTCTGGATACTTTTTATCCTACAATCTTATTGTGATGTTCAGCGGGGCTTTCTTCCGCGAAGTTCAGCCCTCAGGGGTTCAGCTTACATCTCCGAATTTCGAAAAGCTACAATATGAGATAGCTAGGGTTGTCATCATTTTTCTGGGGGTTGGGCGCTCTGGGAGACCCGTCCCCATCTCCTACGTAACGCTTGAGAGCCTCGTCAACATGGTGTTATCATCCATATTTCTCTCCATCCTCATTCTATTGATATTGAGAAGGCGGAAGATTCAGTACTGCCCCCTCAGCACCACGACGAAGGGATCGGTGGGCACCGTTGGGGCGTGGCTATCCTCGATACTCGCCCTTGGGGCCACGGGTTGCCCGGTGTGTGGCTGGGCTCCTCCGATCATTTTAGCCGCCCTGGGATTCGGTACCTCGGCAGGGGGCGCGGCGATGATAACCAGCAAATACGGCGTGCTAATAATGTCTCTGAGCCTGTTGCTCCAAATCGGCCTCGTATTGTATTACGCCTCGATCATCAGCGCCATCTATGTTAGCGGGATAACTGAAAATTGATCAACCCTCGTAATGTTTAGGACTTATGTTGCACATCCCTTTCCTCTATAGTTGCTTTGTCCAAGGCAGGGTCTTTGATGAGGCGATATGTAAACTCTTATCCATACATATGCTTCTTGGCTCGAAGCTCCTCTATGAAGTCCCTCACGAGCAGGTCTAGGGGGTATGCGGGTTTCCAGCCCAATTCCTCCCGGGCTTCCCTGTCATCGATGTCATAGGGCCAGCTCTTCACAATGGCGTCTATCTCGGGTTTCGGGGCGAACTCTATGTCGGCATCGGGTATATACTTCTTCACCATATCCACCAGTTCCTTAGCTGTGGGCGAAAACCCAGCTATGTTGTAAACCCTAGACGTGGGTCTCTCAGCGTCGTGCAGCGCCTTAAGCGCGCTTACGCCATCCTTGAAGTAGAGGATGGGTAGCCTCGTCTCCTCCTTCACCTCTACCCTGTAAGGCTCCCCGAGGGCGGGCTTCTGTATGGTCAGGGTGGAGTAGGCTGAGGCCCCTCCCGGACCCCTCCCCGGGCCTATGACAGAGGGGAACCTAAGGGCTCGGAAGTCTATCCCAAATTTATTGTAATAATACAGGCCCCAGAGCTCACTGAATACCTTGGATATGCCGTAAGACGTCGTCGGCCTCTGGGGTGCATCTATCCTCAGGGGCTGGGGGACCCCTGGGCCGAAGGCGGCGATGGAGCTGGTGTAGATGACCTTATCGACATCGAAGAGCCTAGCGGCCTCGAGCACATGAATGGTTCCATCAAAATTTACCTTATACGAGGGCATTAAACGCGCCTCAGCGGCGGCTGAGAGAATAGCCCCTAAGTGGAAGATGCTCTCAACGTCGTATCTCTTCACCGCGTCCAAGACCTCCGTCCATTGGGCGAGGTCGCCCCGGACAACCTTGGCCTTTTCGACGATGTCAGCGATGATCTTGTAGTTGGGGGCGACGTCGAAGAGGACCACGTCTCTACCCTCCTCCACGAGTTTCTTTGCGAGGTGGGCTCCTATGAAACCTGTTCCACCAGTTATTAAGATTGACATTACCTCACGATTCCTCCTTCCCCAATCATTACAATTGACAAGAAGGTAATAAAAAAGTGGGGGTGGGGGCGTCGGGGTTTCTGGTTCCTAAGTTTTGCGGGTAGGCTCTTATCTGTGGAATTTCCTCGGTTTTGGACGTCAATTTTATAGGCGAGTGGTTCAGAGAAGATGGATTCGATAGGCGGGTTTTCCGCGCCTGAAATCACCCTCTCCTTACTCTTCCTCGAAGTCCCTTAGGGTGAGTGCGATTTCAGCCAGCCTCTCCCCTTTCTCGGTTAGGGAGTAGACCACGGGCCTGTATTTCTCGGCGAGGACCTCCCTCTTGACCAATCCCATCCCCTCCATCGCGTTCAGGGCCCTGCTGGTCGTGGTCGAGTGTCCCACGGCCTTCGCGAGGTCCGAGTACCTCATCCCGCCTCTCTCCCTCAGCTCCAACAAGGCTATCCTAGCTCCCCTCAGGGCCAGAAGCTCGAAGATGTTCAAAAAGCACCCTTTCTAATAGAAGATAGGCATCGGAGATATAGTATTTGGACCGCAAGCAAAAGTTAAATACCGTTAACGCAATAACTTATGATGTATTATGAACTTATGAGCTACCTTGAGAAGGTTCCGAGTGAGTTAAACGCTGGGGGATGAGTGGTGAAGCAACCCAGACCCGTCAAGACATGGAGGCCCCGATGCCCCAGCTGCGGCGGCACAGACGTCGCCATCGTGGAGAGCCCCACCCTGGGCAAGAGGATCTACTGCTTCAGATGCGGCATCGCGTAACCTGAGAAACTCCACGCTGTTCTGCGACCTCTGCGAGAGCGCCTACAGCAAAACCATCCCCGAAGTCAAGGCGAGTTAAGTAAGGGATGGGTCACTAAAGACGAGAGATAAAAGCGACGTGGACTTAGAGGCGATGGTTAAGCGGTACAATCGTGAAATCCGCTACGTTTCGATGGGTGTCGAAGTCGTCTCCCCAGTGTCGTCTTTCGATCCACCCCCTATATGACATTGTAATTCCACTGCATCTCATCTGCGATTCTCACCGCGACAGTCCGGCTGTGAAATCATATGTCCTACAGGAGGAGGGGCAAGTGTGAGAGCTGCGGTGAAACGACGAGGGTCTACTGTAACTTTGAGTTACAAGCCTATCTATGCATCGACTGTTTGAGAAAACGATTCAAAGTCTAATCACTTAATTTCTACACCCATCGTAGACCCCTCACCGTACCAGAGATCTAGGAATCACGGGTTGAGGGAGGCCAGCGAAAGGCTTACTAGGGATTGGGACGTGAATATGCCATGTGCACCCACCCTACTACCTCGATTTGCGTCTCCGTCTCTCAAGGATGTCTTCTACTTCCTTCTCCGTTAGGAGGCCCAGCTCCAAACACTCCTCGATGGTGTTCCTGAGTTTCACGACCTTCCACCTCATGTTCTGTATCATCATGGAAACGACGGATTCCGAGACGCCGAGCTCTCCAGCCGCAAGCCTCTGATTCCCCAGTTCCTTGACGAGACTATAGATCTCCTTCTCCCTCTCGGTGAGGAAGCTGAGGTCTATGGACTTCCATCCCAA